>JBDLHZ010000264.1:0-4058 GCA_039715135.1 Verrucomicrobiota bacterium | reverse complement strand
CGATTTTCCCGATCAAATCCTGATCCAACGGCCCACGCTGCATCAGCGCCGCGTTTTCACGCAGCTGCTCCACGGAATCGACTCCGATCAGCACACTGGCAATCGCCGGAAAGCTTAAACTGTAGCGCAGGCACAGTTCCGGCATGCCCATTCCCGCCTCGCGGGTCAATGCCTCAATCTTCCGGCGCACCGGAACCACCTCATGCAGGCTTTTTGGAATCCGTTCCTCAGGCATCAGCAGCAGCCCCTGCAAAAATGCGCTTCGGGCAAACAACGGAATATTCCGTTCCTGCACCCGGTCAAAAACCTTTCCACTAAAGCGATGATCAAACAGATTATGCGGAAGCTGCATGGCTTCGACCAAGTCGCTTTCAACCGCCTGTTCCGCCCCGTCCAGCGTATCCACAGAAATGCCGACACGCCCGATCAACCCTTTCTCTTTCATTGAGTGCAGGACATCCATCCACGGGAGATCCCCGTCGCGATGAAACAGAAAGACCGGCAGCGAATCCATCTGAAGATTTTTCAGCGACTGCAGCAGCGACTTTTCAATAAATTCCGGTGCCTGATCCGCAGGAAGTTCCGCATCGCAAACCGGCATGCATTTACTGACCACAACCACCTGGTCGACAACGTTCAGATCCGAGATGATTTTCCCAAGAACCTGCTCGCTCTCCCCATAGGCCGCCGCGGTATCAAAACAGTTGATTCCCGCCTCCAGCGCACAGGCGACAATATCGCGGCACGCCTCGTAACTTGGGCGCCCGCCCTTTGCAATGCCATAGTCCAGCCCAAACTGCACCGTGCCTAGCATCACGCGCGAAAAATCAAACCCTGCATTCTTCATAAACAAACCTTTTTGCAAGCCAGATTTATAATTGTGATTTTTGACTCTACTCTGCGCTTGAATTACTACTATATTGCGTTTATCAAATGTGTCTATTGCAGGATGTGCCTGTTTTATTGGAGGATTTGACTGCATGCTCCGCTGCATCAAAAACGATTCGGGAACCATCGACCAGAGCATGACTCTTGGACCCGCCGAATGGCCGCATTTCGACCTGATTGTCGTCCATTCAGGACAAATCAAGCTACAATTGACCAGCAAACGGAAAACCATCGATTCCGGTCAGGCGATCCTTCTGTATCCCGGGACTCCCTTCCGGGGAAGTTCCGTTACGCCCGAGGCAAAAATATCCGTTCACCACTTCCAGCCCGACCACGACAAAAGCCTTCCACCATCGATTGCACGGTTTGCAGGCAAAGAATCCGGCTACAGGATATTCCGGCAATACGAGGCCTCCGATTTGGAACACGATATAAGGCGAGTCGTCGAGCTGGCCCACAAGCCCGCCGTGGCGCTGAACGAAGCCATGCGCTCCACATTGATGGTGCTGATCATCGCCCAGTTGCAGGCCGGTTGCGACGACCACCCCCCGAGAGCATCCCTGAGTCCGGAAATCCAGAATCTGATCGCATGGCTGAACGAAAACCTCGCCGAGAAAATCACACTCGACGACATGGCCACCCGGGTCGGACTGTCAACAAGTCGCTTTCGGTCTATTTTCAAGAACCAGCTTGGAACAAGCCCCGGTGCGTATCTTTTGGACCTACGGCTCAACGAAGCGGCCCGGCTGTTGCGCGAGACCCTGACCCCGATCAAGAAGATAGTATCCCTGACCGGCTACACGGACATCGCCTATTTCTACCACGCGTTCAGGTCGCATTTCAAAACAACGCCCAAGGCCTACCGCGACCGGCATCTTCCGCTGGGGTAGTTTTCAGTGGTTTTCCGTCAACCATCGCCATACCGGCAGGACGGGGATGTTCCTCTCGCCGGGCAGCGCGGCTTCATCGGTCTGGTTTTCCGTTAGAATCAACCCTTCTGCATGGGGCATTTTCTCCAGAGTTTCCTGAAGCCCCTGCAATTCCCTATCCTGATTGCCGGGATTGAGTTCGGCACAGACCTGAATTGCCCAGGCCGGTTCATTCTGCCGCAAAACAATAAAATCGCATTCGCCCCGTTCCTGCTGGAAATAAACATCATGCCCGCTACGCCGAAGCTCCATGAAGACGAGATTTTCCAATAGGCGTCCCCGATCGGCGGAAAAAGTGAACGACACCGCGCTGCGCATCGCATTATCGACCACGTAGACTTTCTTGCTGCTCACGTGCTGTTTTTTCAGCGAAAAATCATAGCGGCGGATTTCCGAGATCAAATAGGACTGCTCCAGATAGCCGATATATTTCCGAACAGATGCGGCACTGCTGAACCCCAGTATGTTCTTCAGCCGGTTGTAGTTCATGCCGGAGGTAAAATTGCTGAACAGGTAATGCGCCAGGTTCTGGAATCCTTTCACATCGCGGATGCCGTGGCGGGAAACAATATCCCGGAAAAGAATATCCTCATAGGTCTGCTGCAACAGTTCGGGATTCCCGCATTTTAGGAACTCGGGAAATCCGCCGCTCAGCAGATATTCGTTAAACGCACCCGAAAGCGCCGCCTTGCCTTCCATCGTCCGGCAGCGGGGATCAACCCCCTTGAACGCGAGAAATTCGCAGAACGAAAACGGAAACAACTCCTTCCGGACATGCCGCCCTGTTAAGCGGGTACCAAGCTCCGCACTCAACAGTTGCGCATTGGAGCCGGTTAAAACAACCTTGTAGCCGTCGTCATGGACACGACGCACAAAGCGCTCCCATCCCTCGACATTCTGAATCTCGTCAAGCAGCAGCGTTCGGGTATTCGACCGCATCTGAAACCGCTGCATCAAATCATCAAAGTCGGAAACCCCGAAACCGAAGAGCCGCTCATCGTCGAAATTCAAATAGTGGAAATCATCCAGCGTCTCGGCAAACTGGCGCAACAGCGTCGATTTCCCGCACCGACGGATTCCGCTGATGACGACAACCTGCCCATGGGAAATCCAGCGCGAAAAATCAACTTCGCGTGCAACGCCGCAGCCCTTTCCCATGAAAAATTCGCGCTGGTCTTCAACCAGATCAGAGAGCAACAACTTGTTCATATCGGTATTACTAATATTTTTATTTGGAAAATACCAGCATTATTAATATATAAATATTTCCATTCGGGCATTATTCCGCGCGGCCAAGCTTCCGGGGATAGTGGCCGGCGTGATCAATCTACTTTTGTTCCGCGGTTACACGGTAGAAGGATGAGGACTGACCGAGTGTGCTGTTGGTTACGGAAACATCGCCGCTGGTTCCGCTGCGCGTGGTATTGGTACCCCATGGATCCACCACCAGATCCGACTTTTCTTCGAGGGCATAGCTGAAGCTACCGTGCGTGGCCCAGGTAATGACGACGTCATCCGTGGCCGACAGGGATTCTATCGCGATGTCGCCGATGTCCAGGACAAAATCCTCCGGCAGGGAGGCCAGAAGCCAGCTCTGCGGCAGGGCGCCTTTTGATATGCGCACCTCGTCGATCTCCCCGTCGAAACTATGGTTGCCGCTCTGGTCATTGCCAATTCGGAGATAAGAGAACCCGTGCAGACTGCTGTAGGTGATTGCCGAGGCGGTCGTCCACGTACCCGCATCAAGGTCTCTCACGTAGAACACCAAGTCTCCTTCGTCATACGTCATCGCCACGAAATAATCGACATCCAGTGCGAGATCGATTCCCGAATCGACCAGATCATAGGCTGATCCATCCTGACTGAAGTAGCTCTTCAGGCTTCCGTCCGAGGTAATTCCGAAGTGGATGCTTAAGTGGGGAGAACCCCACATACTGACGATCCCGGCCGTGCCGTTCCCGCGCGACTCCTCCCGAACATAGGCCTCTACCGTAAAGGCACCGGCTGCTTCGGGAAACCCATCCAGTTGAAAGGTGAATCCCTTCCCGCCTACTACCGGGTGGACTTCAGCGGGGTTGGCCACACTTGGTTGCACTCGTCGTCCAGGAAACTCCCCACCTCAAGCTTCTTGAGCTTGTCCAGGTTGTCGTAGAGCCAGTTCGGCGAGCTGCGGTTCGCGATCATGACCCCGCGCTCGTCCGTTACCGTGATGAGGAACCCCTTGTAGCGTTCCCCCCGGCG
>JBDLHZ010000263.1:0-4076 GCA_039715135.1 Verrucomicrobiota bacterium | reverse complement strand
CTTCCAGCTCATTGAATCGCTGGCCGAAAGCATTGCCGACATCGCGCTGGCCGACGACAAGATCCAGCAGGTGGTGGTAACCATCGACAAGCCCGGCGCCCTGCGCTTCGCCAAAAGCTCGGCGGTGGAGATTGTGCGTTGTAGTGGCGGCTCTTAGAGCCGCTGGGCACTTCTAAGAAGCGCCGCTACATGGTTTGAATTTACTCCACCGCGCCTTCGAACTCGCCCATGACACGGAACTTGTCGTAGCGGTCCTGGAGGATTTTGTCGGTGGATTTTGCGGATAGCTCTTCGAGGTTCTTGAGCAGGGCGGTCTTGAGGTTTTCGGCCGCTTCGGCGTGGTTCATGTGGGCGCCACCCTTGGGTTCGGGGATGACTTCGTCGGCCAGCTTGAGCTGGAGCAGATCCTTGCCGGTAATCTTCAGGGCCTCGGCGGCCTTGTCGGAATAGGCGCGGTCTTTCCAGAGGATGGCTGCGCAGCCTTCGGGGGAAATGACGGAATAGTAGGCGTGCTCCATGATCAGGATGCGGTTGCCGATTCCGATGCCGAGTGCGCCGCCGCTGCCGCCTTCGCCAATAATGACGCAGATGATCGGCACCTTGATGTTGAAGCTTTCGCGCAGGTTGACGGCGATGGCTTCGGCAATGTGGCGCTCTTCGGATTCAAGGCCGGCATAGGCGCCCTTGGTGTCGATGAGCGAGATGATCGGCACATTGAACTTGTCGGCGAGCTTCATGAGGCGCAGCGCCTTGCGGTAGCCTTCGGGGTGGGCGCAGCCAAAGTTGGTTTCAACATTCGATTTGGTGTCGCGCCCTTTTTGCGAACCCATGATCATGACCTTTTGGCCATCGATCTTGGCGAAGCCGCCAACAATGGCGCGGTCGTCGCGATGGATGCGGTCGCCGTGGATCTCGACGAAACCGGTGGTGATGGCGTTGATGTAGTCCATGGTGTAGGGGCGGTCGGGATGGCGGGCCACCTGAACCTTCTGCCATGCGGTGAGGTTGGCGTAGATATCGGTGCGGGTTTGCTCGATCTTCCCCTTCATCTGCACGATGTCGTGGGAAAGATCGATGTCCTGTTCGCTGCTGAAGGCCTCGAGTTCCTTGAGCTTGGCCTCGAGTTCCGCAATGGGTTGTTCAAAAGGCAGGCTGGTTTGTACACTCAT
Organism: Verrucomicrobiota bacterium; assembly: GCA_039715135.1. Lineage (GTDB taxonomy): Bacteria > Verrucomicrobiota > Kiritimatiellia > Kiritimatiellales > Pontiellaceae > Pontiella. The sequence continues at coordinate 2,907 of JBDLHZ010000263.1, read as the reverse complement.
GCAATGCTCCTTGCTCGGTAGATTATTCGATAATTGTAACGGATGTTTTCCGTGGAACCAGATCAAAGAGTTCCTCGACATCCTCGTTCAGCATGCGGATGCAACCCGCGCTGGATTGCTTGCCGATGCTATCGCGTTCCCATGTTCCATGGATGCCAAAACCGGTCAGTTCGGGGTGGTCGGCGGATTTGATGGCCATCCAGCGGGAGCCCAGCACGTTTTCGGGGTCGCCATATTCGATCTGCCGATTGTCGGAAGGCCGCGTCCACGGCGGCTCGACGATCTTGTCGACAATGGTGAACTCGACGGCGGGCGTCTTGCCGAACTTTCCGGTTCCGACGGGATAGCGCTTGAAAGGTTTTCCGCCGAGCAGCAGGTCGAGGGTGTTGCTGCTTTTGGAAACGCGGATGGAAAAATCGCCGTTGAACACGAGCAACCGGTCGCCGAGGCGGATGGTGTCGGATTCCAGTCCGTTCATGGTTTTAAGCAACACCACGGTGGTGTTGTATTTCTTGGCGATCTTTTGGAGATAGTCGCCGGACTGGATCACATAGTATTCCTTGCCGGGCATCATCAGCGGTGCCTTGAGCAATTGCATGTTTACCTGGCCAAGCAACTTGATGGCTTCCGGGTCGCCATGGCTGGCAACGATTCCATTTAGCTTTGCCTGTGCGTCGGTCAGTTGACCGGCATCGATGGCCGAGCGGGCGTCCGCAATAATTGCCCGGGTTTCAGGCAAGGAGGCTGCCGGTGCCATGGTGGCCGGAGCGGGAGCAAGGCTGCTTGGAACCGGTGCATCCCCGGCCGCAGGGGCTTCGGGTTTGTCTCGTCTGAAAAATAGCCACGCCCCCACCACCACGTGTGCCAAGACGATGAGAAAGAAGATCAGCTTGACCCGGCTGCGCCTTTGGTTTTGGTAGGTTCCTGCATAGATTGGTCTGTTCGCCATGGTTGTGAAGCCCTCGTTTTGAAGCAAGGCGATATTTATGCCTGATCGATTATTTCGGTGCAATCATAATTCCAAAGCAGCGAAGTGGCAACCAAACATCATTAAACAGAGTTGCGTTCCCGAGAAGAATCATCACCATCCACCACGCTGCTTTGGTAGTTTTCATTTCGTGAACGGTTTTCTTTGTATTGGGGGTTTTCCGCCCGGAGGATTGTACATAATGCCGAAATCCGAAAATATAGTTTTCAATTCTACAACGGCTGGATTATGGTACCTCCACAACTGGTTGAATGGTGTGTTTGTGCCAGTGGTATAAGGGGTTGAATCGACGGTCATGAGGTTTGGAAAGACTTTTTTTGGAATTGCGGTGGTTGCCGTTTTGGTGGCTTGCGCATCGATTGCGCAGGATGAAACGGGCATGGCCATGCTGTCCATGGAGGCGACACCAACCGTCAAGGCGGAACCGAGGGTTACTGCGGTATACGGGGTTTCTGCGGACGACTACCTGCCGCGCGCCGAATCGGCGCGAAATCGCTTGCGGCCAAGAATACGGTCTTCCGCATCGCGGGCATCCCTGGATCTTCCCGATGCCTTCTATTTTATCGGCGGCCCCATTTTCCTCCTATTGTTCCTGCGCGTTATCGTGATCTTTCTCAACGGGTTCGAGGAAAAGGGAAGGGAAGAGCTGCGTACCGTTGTGCGGGAAGTCTGGGACACTGAATAATTTTGTTGCCCACATCCTCCAGACTTGCCACCCGCCATATTCATGAATATTGTGCCCCGGCATGCTCAGGAACCTGAAAATCAAGAACCTTGCGCTCGTTGACGATGCAAAAGTCGGTTTCAATGGCGGGCTGAATGTGATCACCGGCGAAACCGGTGCGGGGAAATCCCTGTTGATCGGTGCATTGCGGCTTCTGCTCGGCGAACGGGCGGACAAGTCGATGATTCGTACCGGCGAAACCTCCTGTTCGGTCTATGCCGAATTCGGCCTTGAAGATACCGAGCACGTCGATGCCATCCTTTCGGACATTGGCCTGGAGCCTTGCGCGGGCGGACTGTTGATTATCCGGCGTGTGATAACCAGTTCGGCCAGCAAGACGATGGTCAACGACGAACCCGTCACCCTGCAAGTACTCAAGCGGCTGGGCAATGTGCTGGTGGACATGCACGGTCCGTACGACCACCAGTCGCTGCTCGATACCGGAACCCAGCTTGAAGTCCTCGATGCCTTCGGGCAAGTGGACCATGCCAAGGCGACCTACCAGGCCGAACATTCAAAGCTGCGCGAAATTCAAAAGCAAATCGATGCGCTCAACTCCGACAACGAGGAGGATTTGGAGCGGCAAATTGAATTCCTGGCCTATCGAGTCGCTGAAATCGAGGCCGCCAAGCTATCGGTCGAAGAGGACGCGCAGGTGGAGGAAGAACACAGTGTCATTGCCAACTCCCAGCAAGTGATCGAGCTGGCCAACGGAACCGTCAATGCCTTGACGGGCAGTGACGAGGGTTCCGCGTTCGATGCACTTGCCGCCGCGCAGCGAAACCTGAACCAGTTGGTCAAGCTGATGCCCGAGGCGCAGGAGTGGCACGACGAAGTCGAGGGCGCGGTTGCGCAGGTGCAGGAAGTGGTACGCTCCATCGAAAGCTCCGCCGCCGGAATCGATGCCAGCCCCGAACGCATGCAGTGGCTCGACGACCGCCTTACGACCTACCAAACGCTGAAGCGCAAGTATGGTGCGACGGTGGAAGAGGTGCTGGACAATTGCGGGAAATGGAAACAGCAATTGGATGGGTTGCGCGGGCGCGACAAAAGGCGCGTGGAGCTACAGGCCGAGTTGGAGGTGGTTCTCCAGTCCGTGGAAAAAGCCGGCCTTGAACTTCGTGGCAAGCGCGAGAACGTGGCCGACCATCTCTCCGGATGCATCACCAAGGAGCTGGTCGATATCGGTTTTGAG
>JBDLHZ010000262.1:0-4117 GCA_039715135.1 Verrucomicrobiota bacterium | reverse complement strand
ATTGAGGAGCGCAGTTCCCAGCGCAACAACATGCACCTGGTGCTGCTGGCCGAGACGCAGGAGGGCTATCAAAACCTCGTCAAGCTCGTCTCGACCGCCCACCTCGACGGGGTCTACTACAAGCCGCGCATCGACAAGGCCCTGCTGCGCAAACATAGCAAGGGGCTGATCGGTCTTTCCGCCTGCCTGCGCGGCGAGGTGAACGAGGCCTGCAAGGACGGCGATCGCGATAAGGCCGAAGCGCTGGCGCGCGAATATTCCGACATCCTCGGCAAAGACAACTTTTTCCTCGAACTGCAGGACCACGGTCTTGAGGATCAAAAGGTAGCTAACAAAAACGTGCTGGAAGTCGCCAAAGCCACCGGCCTGCCGCTCGTGGCCACCAACGATGTCCACTACGTCCGCAAGGAGCACGCCGAGGCGCACGACGTATTGATCTGTCTCCAGCGCGGCGATCTCGTGGCCGACACCACCCGCCACCGCTACGAAGGCGAGCAGTTCTACATGAAGAGCGGCGAGGAGATGGCCGCCCTCTTCCCCAGCCAGCCCGAAGCCATCGCCAACACCGTCGAGATCGCCCACCGCTGCAACGTGGAATTCGAGTTCGACCTGCCTGCCGAGCGGCTCCACTTTCCCACCTTCGACCTCCCAGAAGGTTTTACGGATAAAAAGAGCTATCTCATCCATCTCGGAAAAACCGGACTCGAAAAACTCTACAACCTCAATGACCTCGATCAACCCAAGGATGAACACGAAAAAGAGATTAACGAACGGTTCTACTATGAAGTCGGAATCATCGAGAAAACCAACTATATCAACTATTTCCTCGTCGTGCAGGACTTCATTCAATGGGCGCGACGCGAAGGTATTCCGGTGGGCCCCGGCCGCGGATCAGGAGCCGGATCGCTACTCTCCTACTCGCTATCGATCACCACGGTCGACCCCCTTAAATACAGCCTGATTTTCGAGCGCTTTCTCAATCCCGACCGCGTCTCCCCTCCCGACTTCGATATCGATTTTTGCCCAACCCGCCGCCAGGACGTCATCAAATATGTGCGCGAAAAATATGGCGAAGACTGCGTCGCGCAAATCATCACCTTCGGGTCGCTCGGCGCCAAGACCCTGATGCGCGATCTCGGGCGCGTGCTGGAAATCCCGCTGCCCTATTGCGACCGCCTGGCCAAGATGATTCCCGAAACGCCCGGCACCACGCTTGAAAAGGCGCTGGCGGAAAGCCCCGACTTCAAGAGCGCCACCAACAGCGAACCCGATGCCAAGCGCATCATGAAATATGCGCGGATCCTCGAAGGGTTGCCTCGCCATTCGGGCATGCACGCCGCCGGTGTCGTCATCGGCGAAAAACCGCTGATCGAAATCATCCCGCTCACGCGCGAACCCAAGGAAAAGCTCATCGTTGTTCAGTTCGAGAAGGGGCCGACCGAGGAGATCGGGTTGCTGAAGATGGACTTCCTCGGGCTGAAAAACCTCACGATCATCCACGAGGCCTGCTCGCTTATCAAGCGCAACCACGGTGTCGAACTCGATCCCGAGAAACTGCCGTTCGACGATGCAAAGACCTTCGAACTGCTGGCGCGTGGCGACACCATCGGCATTTTCCAGCTTGAATCCGGCGGCATGCGCGACACGCTGCGGCAAGTCGCCCCCGACTGCATCGAGGACATTATCGCCATTCTCGCGCTCTACCGCCCCGGCCCGATGCAATTCATCCCGTCCTTCACCAAGCGCAAGCACGGGCAGGAAGAGGTAGTCTACGACCACCCGCTGCTCGAACCGATCCTGAAAGAAACCAACGGCATCATTGTCTACCAGGAACAGATCCAGCAAGCGGCGCAGAGCCTGGCCGGCTTCTCGCTCGGACAGGGCGACATCCTGCGCCGCGCCATGGGCAAGAAAAAGCCCGAGGTCATGGCCGAGCAGCGCGGCAAGTTTGTTGAAGGCTGCAAAAAAACCAACAACATCGACGCCAAGCTCGCCGGAACCATTTTCGACAACATCGAGAAGTTTGCGCAATATGGCTTCAACAAGTCGCACTCCACGGCCTATGGCTTCGTGACCTACCAGACCGCCTGGCTCAAGGCACACTATCCCGCCGAGTTCATGGCCGGCCTGCTCTCCGGCGAAATGGGAAACTCGGACAAGCTTACCGGCTTCATCGCCGAAGCCAAGGAAGTCGGTATCGACGTCCTGCCGCCCTGCGTCAACGAATCGATCGGCCGCTTCAACGCAGTGCAGGACGGCGGCGGCATCCGCTTCGGCATGGCCGCCATCAAGGGCGTCGGCGAAGGCGTGGTCGAGGAGATCGTGAAGGAGCGCGACGAAAACGGATCGTTCGCGGGATTGATGGATTTTTGCTCACGTATCGCCGCGGCCAACAAAAAGGTGATCGAAAGCCTGATTCGCTCCGGCGCGTTCGACTTCACCGGCATCCACCGCGCGCGGCTGTTCAACGGTATCGACACCGCCATCGGCCGCGCCGCAGAAGCACTCAGGGACAAGGCCTCCGGCCAGTGCTCCATGTTCGACATGCTCGGCGGCGAAGAGAACCAGGCCGGTGGATCCGACGAGGAGTTCCCCGATGTCAAACCATGGTCGGAGTCCGACATGCTCGCCGCTGAAAAAGAGCTGATCGGCTTCTACATCTCCGGCCATCCGCTTGCCCGCTATGAATGGGAACTGGACAAGTTTGCCCTCAAGCGCATGAAGGAGATCCAGACCCTGGCAGCCGGAGCCCGCACCCGTGTCGGCGGCATGATCACAGACACACGCAAGCTCTTCACGAAGAAGGATCAAAAGCCAATGGCCACCTTCCGCATCGAAGGGCTGGAGGGATCGATCAGCGCCATCATCTTCCCCGGCCCGTTCGAGGAATACGGCCACCTTGTCGCCGAGGACGCCACCGTCATGCTCGGCGGAACCATGATGGAGGAGGACAGCGGCGACCTGAAGTTCCAGGTCATGGAAATCTTCCCGCTCGACCAGGCCGCCAGCCTCTTCTGCGACCGTGTCGGCATCCATCTGCCGGAAATGGGCGTAAATGCATATTTGATGGAATCGCTCAAGGTGGCCGTCACCGAATTCCGCGGCAACACCCCGCTCAACCTCTGTATCGAATTTGTCGATGGTCCAAAGGTTTTCATCAATTCCGACCATGAATACAAAGTGCGACCCTGCGCCGAGCTGGAACACACCATCGCGCACGCCATTGGCGAGGGACTCATCTACATCGCCGCCAAGCCCGACCCCCTGCGCAACCCGCCCAAGGAACGGAAATGGGAAAGAAGAAGACAATAGGCACTAAAGCCTGGACACTCATGAAACACAGACCCAAACATATTGCCGAATATGCCATGCTGGTACTGGTCTCTGGGCTGATCCGCATCCTGCCGCTACGCGCGGCACTGGGGCTGGGATGGCTCTTTGCGGCAGGTGCGCACTTTATCGGGCGCCTCCATGTTGAACGGACACGCGGGCGCATCCGGGAGGTCTTCGGCAATAGTAAAACAGAAAAAGAGGTTCGGCAGATCGCGTGGATCGCGTGGCGCAATCTCTGTTTCAACGCCATCGAGGCGCTGCGCTTCACGACGCTCACCTTGGAGAAAGTCCGCAAGCAGCCGCTGGCCCGGCTGGAACCGGAGCTGAAGAAGATCCTCGCCAACTGTGAAAACGGCTTCATCCTTGCCACGCCCCACTTTGGCAACTGGGAGATCGCCGGCATTGCCGCCGATCTTGCGGGCATTCCGCTGTTCGTTATCGTGCGAAAGCAAAAAAACCCGCTCATGAACAACTACATCAACAAGATGCGCCGCACCTTCAGCATGGAGGTGCTGCACCGCGAAGCGCGGATGTGGAAGAGCGTCGTCGACCGGATCAAAAACGGCAAAGTGCTGGCCATCCTTCCCGATATCAACTCGCGGAAGGGCGTGACGGTCGACTTTCTCAATGGCAAAGCCACCATCGCCCCCGGCACGGCCCACTTTGCGCAACTGGGCAACTGTCCCATCCATCCCATCTTCGTGCGCCGAGTCGGATGGACCAAGCACGATGCCGTGCTGCTCGATCCCATCACACCCGATCCCTCGCTCGCCAAGGAAGAGGA
>JBDLHZ010000261.1:0-4123 GCA_039715135.1 Verrucomicrobiota bacterium | reverse complement strand
TGGGTCATGAACCAAAAAAAACGGGTGGCGTCTTGCAACGCCACCCGTTCTTCGAATCTTGTTTTTGCCTTTAGCCTTCGACCGGCTCGTGATGGTGCGGCGGCTTGATGATGAAGGTCATCACGCCTGCCAGCAGCAACAGCGCCGCCGAGGTGTAGAACGCGAAGTCGTAGCTTCCGGCCCACTTGTCCGCCAGCATCGCAATGGATCCGTCTTTAACCTTTGCGGCAAACATCGACAGCGTAAGGCCACCGATTCCCCATGCCGTGAAGACCAGGCCATAGTTCATGCCGAAGTTTTTCAGGCCGTAGAAGTCCTTGGTTACCGCCGGGAACAAGGCCAGGTTCGATCCATAGTTGGCTCCCACGAGGGAGGCCAGAACGATGAGCAGCGTAGCCGGGGCGGCTTCCATTGCGCTCGCTTTTGAAAGACCGAATATCGTTACCGCCTGGAGGATGAAGAACAGCAGCATGGTTTTGTTCCGCCCCAGTTTGTCGGAAAGGATACCCGCAACCACCCGTCCGCCACCGTTGCCGATGGCCAAGCCCATCACGGCTGCAATAGCCATGGCTTCGGCAACACCTGCACCCTTGACGATTCCCTTGCAGCAGGAGATGACCATCAGGCCAGCGCCTGCGCCGCATGCATACATGAACCAAACAGCATAGAACTGCCAGGTCTTGAGCATTTCGCTGGGAAGGAAATCCTCCTTCTTCGCGACTGTTCCCGCCTCTACTGCCGGTGCGGGCGCGGTTTCGGCCACAAAGCCGGCGGGTGGCGCCTTAAGGAGCTGGGCAAGCGCCACGACAACGACTAGAAAGCCGATCCCAAGCGCCATCATCATGGCGGCCAGGCCAAACGAGGCAGCCAGCCACTTTGAGAGAGGTGCAGCATAGAGCGATGCCAAACCGAACCCGCTGACAACGATCCCGGCAATCATGCCGGTCTTTGCCTTGGGGAACCATTTCACGGACGGCGGGGTCGCCGAGGCATAGCCAAAGCCAATACCCGCGCCGGCGATGATGCCAAAACCAATGACGTAGCCGAGGTTGCTCGCCGTGGCATCCCAGATACTGGCGAGGATCATTCCCACACCCACCAGAATACCGCCGATCGTTGCCACGATCTTGGGGCTAAGCTTGTCCTGCATGCGCCCGGCAGGCACCATGATCAGGCAGAAAACAAAACATGCGACGGAGTATGGAAGCGCCCGCGCCGACGCGGAATCGGACCAACTCCAACCCGCCTTTGCAATCTCGCCGCTGATTACGCTCCAGCTATACAATACACCCAGCGCCAGGTTGATTCCCAACCCCGCCATCGTGACCCGCCAACCGTGGTTAACCTGTGTTTCTTCAGACATAATTCAATCTCCCTTTAGAATAAAAGCCCTGCACCGGAAAACCTGTGCAGGGCTTGATTTCCGCGGCTACTAGCCTAGCGGCTTGTATTCAGCCACGAGGTTTTCGACCACGCTCGGATCGGCCAGCGTGCTGACATCGCCGATTCCATCCGCTTCGCCTTCGGCGATCTTGCGCAGGATACGGCGCATGATCTTGCCCGAACGGGTTTTCGGAAGCGACGGCGCCCACTGGATCATGTCCGGTGCGGCAATCGGACCGATCTCACCACGCACGTGCTTGACCAGTTCGGCCTTCAGCTCGTCGGTGTACTCGTTGCCGATCTTGAGGGTCACGTAGGCATAGATGCCCTGCCCCTTGATCGGGTGCGGGAAGCCAACCACGGCGGCTTCGGTCACGGCAGGATGCGACACAAGCGCACTCTCGACCTCGGCGGTGCCCATGCGGTGCCCCGAAACGTTGATCACGTCGTCGACGCGGCCCAGCAGCCAGTAGTCGCCATCTTCGTCGATCCGGCATCCGTCACCCGTGAAGTAATAGCCCTTGTAGGTGCTGAAGTAGGTCTGGATGTAGCGGTCGTGGTCGCCATACGTCGTGCGCAGGATGCCCGGCCACGGCTTCTTGATGCAAAGCTTGCCCTTTTCGCCCTGGGCCATTTCCTTGCCGTCGTCGTCCAGAACCACCGGCTCGACGCCGAAGAACGGACGCGATGCGCTGCCCGGCTTGAGGGTGTGCGCGCCCGGAAGCGGCGTAATCATGATACCGCCGGTCTCGGTCTGCCACCAGGTGTCCACCAGCGGCGTCTTGCCGTGGCCAACGTTGTCGCGATACCAGTCCCATACTTCGGGGTTGATCGGCTCGCCGACCGAACCGAGCAGCTTGAGCGTGGTCAGGTCGCGCGAAGCGATGGGCTCTTCACCCGCCTGCATCAGTGCGCGCACGGCGGTCGGGGCGGTGTAGAACTGGGTAACCTTGTGCTTGTCGCACACGTCCCAGAAACGTCCGGCATCCGGATAGGTCGGAACACCTTCGAACATGATCGAGGTGGCGCCAACGGCCAGCGGGCCATAGACGATGTAGGTGTGTCCGGTAATCCAGCCGATGTCGGCCGTGCACCACCAGATGTCGCCATCCTGGTAGTCGAAGATATACTTGAAGGTCGTAGCGGCCCAGACCATGTATCCGCCGGTCGTGTGCAGCACGCCCTTGGGCTTGCCGGTCGAACCGGAGGTGTAGAGGATGAAGAGCGGGTCTTCCGAATCGAGCCACTCCGGCTCGCACTCGGCCGGCTCGTTGGCGATGGCATCATGGTACCAAACGTCGCGGCCATCCTGCATCGGAACATCGTTGCCGGTGCGCTTGACGACGATGCACTTTTCAATGCTCGGGCATTCGGCCAGGGCCTTGTCGGCGTTGGTCTTCATCGGGATGTCGTTCTTCGCGCCGCGCAGGGCCGTGTCCTGGGTGATCAGGATCTTGCACTCGGAGTCCTGGATGCGGTCGCGCAGGGCGTCCGGGCTGAAGGCGCCGAAAACGACCGAATGCACCGCGCCGATACGGGCGCAGGCCAGGCAGGCGATTGCCGCCTGCGGAACCATCTGCAGGTAGAGGCAGACACGGTCGCCTTTTTCCACACCCATCGATTTGAGGGCGTTGGCAAATTTGCAGACCTCGGCATACAGCTCGTTGTAGGTCATTTTGGAATCTTCGGAAGGGTCGTTGCCTTCCCAAATGATCGCGGTCTGGTCGCCGCGTGTTGCCAGATGGCGGTCCAGGCAGTTGACCGAAAGGTTGGTCTTGCCATCGATGAACCATTTAACGTCGACATTGCCTTCGAACGTATAGTCGAGAACGTTCGACCATTTTTCTTTCCACTCGAATTCACCGGCGATATCGGCCCAAAATCCTTCGGGATCCGCGATCGAACGCTCGTACATTTCGTTGTACTGCTCCATTGACGATATATGCGCCTTTTCAGCAAAATCCGCAGGAGGCGGATAGGTGTTCCCCTTCGTGGCCGTCGTGGTCTCTTCTGACATGATTTTTACCTCTCCTTAGGTTGACTATCTGATGCTCAATTCAACTATCGAATATCCCTGTTTTCCATAGGTATATATAAGAAAACGCGCACAATACATAGAGTTGCCCGAGGACTGCAAGCCCGAATCGACGGAAATGTCACGCATTTCGCAACTTCCGGCTTCAGGTAAAATCCAGAATGTCGGAAATAGACCCGGAAACCGAAAAAAACGAAAGTATTTAGATAGCAGATTCCGGCTTTTGGTAGCGAAAACGAAAAAACCCGCCGCTTTTGGCGACGGGTTTTGCATGAAACAGGCTTCGGCTATTCAGCCGGAGCAGAGGTTTCTTCAGCCGCTGGAGCTGGAGCTGGAGCGGCGATGGAATCGACCCACTCAAGCAACACCATCTCGGAACTGTCGGAGATGCGGCGTCCGAGCTTGACGATGCGGGTGTAGCCCCCGGCGCGATCGGCAAAGGCAGGGGCAATATTGTCGAAGAGCTCCTTGACGGAACCGGCCTGCTTCAGCGTGGAGATGGCTTGGCGGCGATTCGCAAGCGATCCCTTTTTGCCGAGCGTGACCATCTTCTCGGCCAGGCTGCGCGCAGCCCTGGCTTTCGGAAGCGTGGTCTTGATCCGCTTGTTGTCGATCAGGGCGCAGACCAGGTTTGCAAGCAACTCGTTGCGGTGCGCGCTGGTGCGGCCAAGTTTTACTGTTCTTTTACGATGTCTCATTGTTCCA
>JBDLHZ010000260.1:0-4129 GCA_039715135.1 Verrucomicrobiota bacterium | reverse complement strand
CTCCTTTGTAGTTCCCTCGAAGCATCGCGGAGAGGGTCTCTGTGCGTTCGGAATTCTCTCCACTTCGCTTCGAGAACACTACAAAGGAGCCTTCCCCATGAATACGTATAATAGATAGCCCGTCTACCAATACAACCGTGGCATGAGCGAGGGGGGCAGGGGAATGGGCGGAGGGGGCTCCCCGTCGTGCAGCTTGCGGCGGAGCTGGCTCGGGGATTGTCCGAAGGTCTGGGAAAAGTTGCGCGAAAAATAGTTCTGGTCCGGGAAACCGCACCGTTCCGCGATCGCCCTGATGCTGAGGCTGGAGCGCGCCAGCAAGGGGATGGCGAGCTGGAACTGCATCAGCCGGCTGGTTTGCATGGGCGAAATGCCGAATTCATTTTGGAAGACGCGGCATAGGTGCTTGGGCGAAACATTTGCCACCTTGGCGAGGCCGCCGAGGGAGAAGGGGACGAATTCGGGGGCATCGAGCCGTTCGCGCATGAATTGCATGGCGCGGCGCACCGGCTCGGAAAACTCCGACAGCACGGGCTCCGTGGACTGGCGGGGATTGAGGTATATATAGAGGAAGGTTTCGAATATCCGGTTGTCGGCATCCGCCGGGCTCCGAGCCGGCCAATCGGCATGCATGGCCGAAGTCTCGGCAATGTAGCGGAACATCTCGTTCAGGATACGTGGCGGATGGAGCCGGCAGCATGGCCAGTCGGCGAGATCCGGCCAATCGGCGGGGATTTCCTCGAGGTTGAAGTGGAAATAGGCGTGATAGGTACGGACGCTGGTATCCCAGCGGTAGGTTTCATTCGAGCCGGGCTTGCCGAGCACGATCGATCCCGGTTCCAGACGGTATTTTCCATGCTGCGTTTCATAGACGGGATGCCCCTCGATAACCAGCACACTCTCGAAATCCTTCAGCAGACGTGGACCGAGAACCTCGCCGGGCCGGTAGAGCGCGGTGCCGCTGTAGAGATAGGCCAGCTTCAGCCGGGTGCCCGCCTTCAATGTGGCATCTTTCTTCGGCGTTGTGGACGAATTTCCCATAGGTGCGTATGCGAATTATTCCCTTTTCGCAACCAATCCAGCTAGAAGATAGCTTAAAATGTCGGCAAAGGCCATGTCCGTGGATGACAAATTTCTAGACAGAATTCGCGCAGCAACTGCTATCTATTATACGCATTTATGGGGAAGGCTCCTTTGTAGTGTTCTCGAAGCGAAGTGGAGAGAATTCCGAACGCACAGAGATCCTCTCCGCGATGCTTCGAGGGAACTACGAAGGAGTACGGGAGTTCCTCGACCTCAAAACCCGGTCGGCGAATCCGGTTCGTCCGGCTTTTTCTCGAAGGCCGGGATCGGTTCGAGCACGATCGCGTCCATGAACAGCGCTTTCGCTCCACCCCGCTTGCCGGTTCCCTTGCTGACGGCCTTGATGGTGTGCGACCCTGCGGAAAGCTGGTGGTTATGGCCCAGTTTAAGGTCGGTCATGGAATGGTGTTCCCGGAAAAGATCTTCGTCCCGAACCACCCGGGTGCCATCCAGATAGAAGTCGAAGATACCCGTGTCGCCTCGCGGCCATACGCGCGCAAAGACGACATAGCGCCCGTCTTCGGCAACCTCGAACGGGATCTCAAGCGCATCGGTTTCATCCGTTGCACGGAAGACGATTCCCGTGCCGTTGGAATAGGCATAGTCCACCGCTTCAACCGCAACGCCTTCCGGCAGCTTTCCGGCGAGGGTTTCATCCACTTGGATCAAGGTGGCCGGAACCATGCGTTCCTCGACCGGCGGCATCTCGGCAAAGCGCTTGGCCTGCCCCTGCTGATACCAGAATGCGACCGAGGAATAGGCATCGGGCCGGCGGTCGGTATAGGCATCGACCAGCGTACCATCCTCGTAGAAGGTGTTGCCCTTGTGCTCGATCGTAAACTTCAGCGACTTCTCGAAAAAGACCGGATCGGTAACGTGCCAGCGATAGGCGCTAATGCGCCCGCCGGCATTCATGCCCTCCCAGATCGAGACGCCGTAGTTGGGGCGGTTAACCACTCGGAATGCCCACGCGTCATTGAAATAGTCCTCGGTGCCGGTGCCATGAATGGTGGGTTTGGTGTCGCCGTCGACGTAGAAGCGGTCATCGCCCTCGCCGAACCAGCCGGGGTGGCTCATGCGCACGGACAGTACCGTTCCGACATAGTGGCCGCGCCCTTCGATATCGGCAATCAGATAGTCCTCGCCCTGCTTGGGCGGATTTTCCTGGCGGTACTGCGCGTGGAAATAGGGTGCGTCCTCCGGGACGGGCCGCTGCTCCCAATCCACATACGAATAGAGACCGAAGCCATCCGTCTTGGACTCGTTGGTCACCGTAATCCTTGCGGACTTGCGGAACGGCATCGGCCAATAGCAATTATTGGCCCGGCCAAAGGATGAGTTGGCAACGAGGGCGCTATCGACATTAACCTGCATGCCATGCCCCGCCGCGAAGAAATCGCCCAGCGGCACCTCCACCGCCGGCTCATCGCTTCCATCCCAATACATTCGGATGACTACGGAGCGCACATAGCCACGCTCGGGACCAGCGCTGGTAAACCAGATGTGCGTAATGCGCCCGGGACCTTCCATTTCGGCAATCGTAAGCGTTTCACCCGCCGCAAGGATCCGGGCGTCGGCATTGCCGTTTTCCCAATCGCGGTCATAGCTTGATTCCCGTCGGGTGACCGCCCGTTCCGGATAGTCCATTGAACCTACCGATGCCAACGCGCTCGAACTCGTGCACACCGCAAAAACCAAACCAATGCCTAACATTTTCATAATCACCTTCCTCATCTGGAAACCGCCAGAAACTCCTTGGGCTTCAGCGCAACATCGCTGATCCGCACTTCGTCAACCACGCCATGGAACCAGTCGGTCGGGGCCTTGTTCCACATTCCCCGGCCAATCGTCCAGCAGCTTGTCCATTTTTCCCACGTAACCTTGTCGAGCGGAAATGCGTACCCTTGCAGGGAATATTTTTTGTCATCCGGCCGCTTGAGGAAGAGTATGATCTCCTCCCCGTCGTACGTTGCCGCGGCGCTGTACCACTCGCCCGCCGAGAGGGGGGTGGTGCTCTCGATCCAGTGGGGGACACCATCGTCGTCGCAAAACAGGATTTGCAGCCGGTTGTCCTTCATGACCTTCATGGAGAAAACCGGTTCCCCGCCCAATCCCGGGCTTTTGTCCTTTCCGACAAAAACCTGCCACCGATCCAGGGAATGGATTTTAAAGGTTGCTTCGATGGTCCATCCCTTCTTGAACGGAAAGGAGTCGATCATCTTGTCGGAACCACCCCTCTTGGCGGTGGTGACCAGATCGTCGCCTTCTTCGGCAACGCCGTCGAAATCAAGGGCCAGTGTGTTTTTCTTTCCGGTCTGCGGAACCTTGGCAAACGGAAGGTCGTCCGTGGCCATTGGTCGCGTTTGGCCTGTCCAGCTTGAAAGGTGGTTTCCGTTCCCCGAACTGTCTTGGTAGAAACCGTCTTGGTCGCCTACGTGTTCCGCCCCCTTGGCTCCCTCCTCGAACCGCCAGTAGGCGATGGTTTTTGCATTCGCCAAGCCAATCGAGCTGAATAGTACCAACCCTGCAAGACAACCCATTTTGTTTTCCATCACAGTTTTCCTTCTCTTTGATCTTTTTTACGCATTACGCATTAATCCGTTTCAACTACTAAAAGCGGCGTCGCCCGTTGGTTGCCACCGCACTCCAGGAATATTTTCACGCATACCCGAATTTCTTGAGCATCCAGAAGTTCTTGCGCCAGTTTTTCTCAACCTTGACCCAGAGCTTGAGTTTGAAGCGCACGCCGTACATTTCGTACAGCTCCTTCTCGGCCTGCTCGCGCACCCATTTGAGCAGCCGGCCTTTTTCGCCGATGACGATCCCTTTCTGCGAATGGCGCTCGACGTAGATGGTGGCATCAACCGTCCACTTCTTTTCCTGCTCATCGATGTTTTCGATCCAGACGGCGACGGCGTGCGGCAGTTCGCTGTGCAGACGGAAGAAGAGTTTTTCGCGGATGACGTCGGCCATGTTGAGCTTGCGGGGATAGTCGGTAAGAATGTCGTCGGGGAAGAGTGGCGGCCCCTCGGGCGTATTTTCAAAGAGC
>JBDLHZ010000259.1:0-4129 GCA_039715135.1 Verrucomicrobiota bacterium | reverse complement strand
GCGGATATTTCCGAGATCAACCAGCGGCGGACCGGGGTTTTGAAGGATGGAAGCTATGCGGCCGTTTTCAGCTTCTTCATGAAGGCGGCGATGTCGCTGGGGCTTTTAATCACCGGCCTGCTGGTTGATTGGGCCG
Organism: Verrucomicrobiota bacterium; assembly: GCA_039715135.1. Lineage (GTDB taxonomy): Bacteria > Verrucomicrobiota > Kiritimatiellia > Kiritimatiellales > Pontiellaceae > Pontiella. The sequence goes on along the minus strand of JBDLHZ010000259.1, from coordinate 3,993 downwards.
GGATTGTTCCCGGGGCGGAAGAGCAGGCTCCCGAGGCCGTTCGCAATATTGCGGCGATGACCTTTCTTTGCGGCCCGGCGGTCTTGGTCTTCTCGATCGGAATACTGCGAAAATATCCCGTGGATCGGGAGTTCATGAAGCTTGGCGCGCCGTAGCCTTGGCATCGTGCTTAAATTGCGGCGGTATTTAAAAGCGCTGTCAAGCCAGCGCACTACGAGAGCCTGCTCGACATTTCCGTCTCGGGTTGGTAGCCTTCTGTCGTTCAAAGAGGAGGGCTTGAACCATGAATATGATCGCCGATTTAACCGTGGTGCCGATCGGGGTGGGTGTTTCGCTGTCGAAATATATTGCGGCCTGCGAGGATATCCTGAAGCAGCCGGGGCTGAAAACCACCTTGCATCCCAACGGAACCGCCATCGAGGGCGAGTGGGATGCCGTGATGGCCGCCGTCAAGGCGTGCCATGAAAAGGTGCATGCCATGGGCGCGCCGCGCGTCTTTACCACTCTGAAAATCGGAACCCGAACCGACCGGGAGCAGACTCTTGAAGACAAGGTCGACAGCGTGGTGGCTAAGCAATCCCAATAGGTTGATTGGCCACAAAAAACACAAGAAGACACAAAAATCCATGCTATTGTGCCTTTGTGGTTCCTTGTGTTTTTTGTGGCTAAATCTCTCCTGCTCTGGAAAGGAGGAATCCATGGATGCGCAACGCAAGGCGATGGTGGCCGTGATTCAGCGGCATGGCGTCAAGGATGAACGGGTGCTTGATGCCATGGCCAAGGTGCGGCGCCATGCCTTCATTCCCGAAGCCTATCGCAAAAGGGATGCCTACGGCGACCACCCGTGCCCGATCGGGCATGGGCAAACCATTTCGCAACCCTTCATCGTGGCCTACATGACCCAGCGCATGGAGCTGAAACCGGGGTTGCGCGTGTTGGAAATCGGCACTGGTTCCGGCTATCAGGCGGCCGTGCTGGCCGAACTTGGGGTGGAGGTTTTCTCTGTCGAAATCGTGCCCGAACTGGCCGGGCACGCCCGCAAGGTGCTGGCGGAGGAGGGGTATGGAAACGTGAAGGTAAAAACTGGCGATGGCTACAAGGGCTGGCCCGGGCATGCTCCGTTCGATGCCATTATCGTCACTTGCGCCCCCAACGAAATTCCAGCCGCTCTGGTGGAGCAGCTCAAGGATGGTGGACGGATGATCCTGCCCGTTGGCAGCGGCGTGCAACGGCTTGTTGTCCTTGAAAAAACCGGCGATACCTTCCGCGAAATTCCGGACCTGTATGTTCGATTTGTTCCGATGGTGAAGGGGCAGGGCGACTGAGTTGAAAAAAAGAGAAATTTTTAGTTGTCTCGTCAATCCATTTTGCTACGGTACGCCCTCGTTTTTGCCACAGACCCCTTCGTCTAGTGGCCTAGGACTCCAGGTTTTCATCCTGGCAACACGGGTTCGAGTCCCGTAGGGGTCGCCATTTTTCCTTTCCTCTCAGCTTGCAGGCTTGCGAACAAATCTTGATGTTTGGCGGCGGCTTGTGTATAAAATCGAATCCGTGTGTGAAATAGGCGGAAAGCGGACATGGAAGAACTGAAAACAAACAGCACGGTGATTTGGAGCGACCGTTGGAGGCTGGGGGCGCTGTCGAGGGACGAACTGGTGAATATCGGCTTTGCCTCGATAATCATCGGAATGCTTTTCCTGATGTTCCATCTGCTCGGCAATACGGTTGAAGATGTAAGTAGCCGATCAGCCTTCACTTGGATGATTGCTCGTTGGGGTGACAAGGTTTCGTTCGGCGCGGACTACTCGCACGGCTATCTGATCCCTTTTGTGAGCCTGGGTGTTATTTGGCACAAGCGTGCTGAATTTTTTGCGGCAACGAAGAAGGTTTGCGTCATCGGGCTTTACGTCATCATTGCGGCCCTGGTCATGCACTGGGTGGGTGCAAAGATGCAGCAGACCCGTATTTCGCTGATGAGCCTGATCCTCCTCATCTGGGGAATCCCGTTCTATTTCCTGGGTTGGCAGGTTGCCAAGTTGTTGATATTTCCTTGCGCCTACCTGATCTTCTGCGTTCCGCTCAACTTTTTGGATGCGCTATCCTTTCCGTTGCAGCAAGCGGCCACGGGCATCGCCTACAACATGCTCAACGGGATTGGTCTCGAGTGCGAGCGCGTCGGCACGCAGCTGATATCGCCCTACTTCCAGCTTAACGTGGAGGCTCCTTGCTCGGGGCTGCGCTCCCTGCTGGCCATGACGGCACTGACGGCGGTCTATGCCTATTCCACGCAAAAGACATTCATCAAGAAATGGCTGTTGTTTTGCCTTTCCATTCCGATCGCGGTAGCGGGCAACATTGGCCGCATTATTTCGATTGCGGTGGTGTCGATTGTTTCGGGACAGAAACTGGGTGCCGGCCTCTACCACGACTGGTCGGGCTATGTGCTCTTTACCGTGGCCATCAGCCTGATGGTCGCCACGGCGAAACTGCTTAACGTCAACTATCGGGAGTTGTTCTCAACATGGAAAGAAACATATTTAAACCATTTCTGACCGTGGTGGCCGTCATGGTGCTGGCCTCGCTGGCACTGGCCTTCACCGTGGATGTCGCGTTGAACGATACGCCCGGCGTGGTCATGGAGCTGCCCGATACGCTGGAGGGCTGGATTGGCAACGAACTGCGCTTTTGCCACAACGAGGAGTGCTATTCGAAAACGACCGGCCAGGGGCAATACTATGTCCGCGACCTCGAATTGCCGGACATTTGCCCGGATTGCGGCGAAAACCTCTATGCCATGAGCTGGGCGGAATACGGTGCGCTGCCGAAGGACACCGAGTTCGTGAAGTCGGCCTACACCAACGAAGCCGGCGGCCGCGTATTTACCTCGATCGTCCTGTCGGGGGAGGAGCGCAACTCGATTCACCGTCCCCAGCGTTGTCTGAAGGGACAGGGAAACGCAATTGTGAACGAGCACACCATCGAAGTTTCGATGGAGGGGCGGAAGCCGCTGGATGTGGCGATCATCGAAACCGAGCGTATCTACAACACGGAAGAGGGGCAGCAGACCTACCATGGCTACTATGCCTACTGGTTCGTGGGGCAGGATCGCGAAACGGCATCGCACTATGCCCGTATGTTCTGGCTGGGCTGGGATCGCGTTGTGCGCAGTGTCTCGCACCGCTGGGCCTACATCGCCGTGTCCGGGAAACGCGAGGCGGAAGGCCGCGAATACGAAAAAGAGATCGCCGATTTCGTGCGAACCGTCTATCCCTCGATCCTTGCCGACAATACCGAGCTGGGGGGGGAGGCGACCCCCTAATCTTCCATTCCTTGGAAGTTGCGCATGCCCGCAGTTTATTTATACTGCGGGCTTTGTTTTGGTTCATGCTCCATTTTCGGCGAGAAGTCGTATTCAGGAACCTGCGACCGCTTTCCCCTTCGGGGTGAAGCGGTACTACACCTGCGGCAGCGCATAGTGTAGCAACGCTTCACCCCGACTAGGGGAAAGCGTTTCTTGGAAGGGGGGCATGAACCTTGTTTTTGGAAGAAGAGGGAGACAAATGCCTGAAGCAAAGGAAGGAATGGATGTCGGCTATGTGGCGCATCTTGCGCGCATCGACGTGACCGAAGAGGAAACCGCGCTTTTCCAAGACCAACTTGATCAGGTGCTGCAGTATGTCGAGCAGCTCAACGAACTTGATGTCGATGGCGTCGAGCCCACCGCCCATGCGATCCCCGTCTACAATGTCCTCCGCAAGGACGAAGTGGGCCAAAGCCTGGATCACGCCGCCGTCATCGCCAATGCCCCCGCCGCCACCGACGGCGAAGTCCGCGTTCCCAAAATCATCGACCAGTAAATTCTTCTGGCGAAGAATTTACATATTAACGAGAATTAGTGGTTTAAAATATGGCTGATCTACACAAACTGACTATTGCCGAACTTTCAGACAAGCTGGCCAACGGCGAATGCACTTCGGTGGATATCGTCAACGA
>JBDLHZ010000258.1:0-4133 GCA_039715135.1 Verrucomicrobiota bacterium | reverse complement strand
CTCGACCCCAAAGGTCGTGAGTTTGCTCGGAAACCGCAGGGCATCATTCCTTCCAGGAAAAGGGCAGCGGCCTGATGTGGGGAACGTGGATGCTCGACCCCATGGTGGCGGGGCAGCACCTGTGCGCGGAAGGCGAAGGCGAACACCGCGCGCAGGGTTGCACGCGCAGCAATGTGCTCCGGCAGGTGGTCGATCCGCTGGGTTGGCGTTCGCGCATCCTGGTTCTGATGGATTCGCTGCACGGCGACGACCCGACCCTCGGAAACTGATGCCCATTGGAAACTTTCCATTGCGCTTCCGTGGCACGGAACCTAGTATTTCCGCATGACCGAACACACCCTAGCCCGAATTGTGCTGTACAGCGGCGGCTTCTACCTCTTGCTGAACCTGACGGCCCTGCTGTTTTCGGAAAAGCTGATCTTTGCTCCGCAGGTTCCGAGCTACACCCTCCTGCCCGACGAAGTAAAGATCGTCTCCGGCAATGGCGAACGGATTACCGCCGTCTATCTCGAAAACCCGGACGCGGAATACACGATCCTGTTCAGCCACGGCAACGCGGAGGATCTCGGCAACGTGGTTCCATTCATGCGGCAGTTCCATGAACTCGGCTATTCGGTGCTGATGTACGACTATCGAGGCTACGGCACCAGCGAGGGGTCGCCCTCCGTCCGCAAAGCCTACCAGGATGTCGATGCGGCCTACCGCTGGCTCGTCGAGGAAAAGGGAATCGCCCCGGAAACCATTATCAGCCAGGGCCGCTCCGTCGGCGGCGGCCCCGCCACGTGGCTGGCGGCGCACCGCAAGGTCGGCGGGCTGGTGCTGGAAAGCACCTTTGTCTCCGCCTTCCGCGTCAGGACCGTTGTCCCGCTACTGCCGTGGGACAAGTTCAACAACCTGCGGCACATCAAGCAAACCACCTGTCCCGTGCTCGTTATGCACGGACGGGAAGACAAGGTCCTTCCCTTCTGGCACGGCAAGAAACTCTACGAAGCCGCACCGGGGAAAAAGACACACCTCTGGATCGACGAGGCAGAGCACAACGACTATGCCTATGTTGCCGGTTCCGACTATTTCGATGCGTTCGAGCGATTTGTGGAAATGGCAAGGGAATGGCATCGTGAAAACCACATGGGCTTCTTGCAAAACCCATGACGAAACCAACAACGGTGTAGCGCGCGCTTCCATTCCGATGGAGCGCGCATTGTTTGGATGGAAGACATTATGGAAAAACGCGCTCCATCGGAATGGAAGCGCGTACCACACCAGAGTGGTGTTTTGCAAGAAACCCGAAAAAGGCAGACTGATATGAAAACCAAGTTCCTAAAGATATTGATGGCCACCCTCGTCGCATCCGCCGCTTTCGGCGCAGATGGGGAAACCCGCGATGTGAGTTGGTTCCTTAAACGACTGCGGACGGTCGACCACTTGCCGGTTCTTGAAGACTCGCATACGGCCATGGTGAGCACTTGGGACAAGACCGGCGCAAACATGGATGTCTGGACCCACGACAATATAACCGGAAAAACCAATACCATCGTCGACATCGACGGCCCCGGCTGCATGCATCGCATCTTTACCGGTTTCGTCGACGACCGGTTCGACCACTCCATCATCCAGATTTTCCTCGATGGAAGCGCTACGCCAATCATCGACATGCCGATGCCGGAATTCTTCAACGACGAGAGCGGCCCCTTCCCCTATCCACTGACCTTCATCAAGACCTATCCCGGCACACTGATGCCGATTCCGTTCGAGAAAAACATTACCGTCAAGATCGTCAACGACCTCTACGAAACCGATGAGTGGATCCGAGGCATGTGGGGCGTCTACTGGCAATTCACCTACACGAAATATGCGGACGACGTGAAGGTACACTCGCTGGAGTGGCCGCTGAATGCCGACGGGCAGGCCGAGCTGGAAAAAACCTGCGCCGCATGGCTCAAGGCGGAGTCCACTCCACCGGCCACGCCGGAGGAATGGACCGTGCACAAAAGCAACCCGCTCAACCCGGGGGAAGCACTGGAACTAAACCTTGAAAATGCCGGAGCAATCGAGCAAATGCGGATTTCCGCGTGGCCGGATACGCCGGAGATGCTGAACAAGCTCAGGCTCCAAATGATCTGGGACGGACACAACACGCCGAGCGTGGATGTGCCGGTCGGTTATCTATTCGGCCACGGCAACACGGGGCATAACCGGGATCATGCAAGTGTCGGCGCGGTAACGGGCAAGCGACCCGTCAGCGGCAAGGAGTTCCTACAGAGCGAGCCGCAGGGCTACAACTCCAACTATAATTCCCTGCTGCTCGGCATGACCGATGCGGAAACCTATTGCATGTTTCCGATGCCGTTCTCCGATGGCGCAAAAATCCGGCTCGTCAATACGGGCGACGCCGTGGCGGAACAGGTTGGCCTCAAACTGGCCGTCAAGAAAATGGAATCCATCCCGTCCGACTGGGGCCGTTTCCACGTAACCTGGTCGCAATCGCTCGGCGCAACGGAAGCGTCGCCAAAGTTCGGAGCGCAGGATATTGCCTGCAAAATATTCCTGAACCGCCGCGGCAAGGGCAAATATGTCGGCACAATGCTTCAGGTGGACTGGCCTAACGAACTTTGGTGGGGCGAGGGCGACTGGCTCTTCTGGACCGACGAAGTTGAATGGCCGCCCAGCTACCACGGAACCGGCTCGGAGGAATATTTCAACAGTGGCTGGGGCATGTTCGACCGCAAGGCGATTTCAGGATTCGTATCATTGCGCCCCGGCTTCCCGACCGTCTACAGCTTCCACCTCAACGATGCGTTCAACTTCCAGGAAAACATCATCGTGGCGGAAGAGCAGTGGGCCTTTGCAACGCCCGATGCGACGACCAACGCCGTGACGGAAATCAACCCCATGTGGAGCTCCACCGCGTTCTGGTATGCCGACAAGCCCATGGGCGCGGAATCGATGCAGTAATATATTTCGACGGGATAACAGGATGTTCAGGATCTTATCTGGTTTATCCTGTTATCCGGTCAAAAACAGCCAGGAGAAACCATGAAGATAGGTAGAATATTGAGAACCGTGGTTGCGGTTTGTTTTGCGGCAGGGGCTGCATGGGCTTCTCCAGAGGAGTCGGCAAGGGGCGTGCTGGAACGCTTCATTGGCGAGCGGGCGGGCGACTTTGCGCTGGAGTCGATTCCAAAGGCTGGCGAAAAGGATGTGTACGAAATCAGCGCCTCCGAAGGAAAGGTTCGCGTGGCTGGTTCGAGCGGGGTGGCGATCTGCCGCGGCGCCTATGACTACCTGAAGGAAACCTGCAACGTGCTCTTCTCGTGGGAAGGCAAGCGCATCGACCTGCCCGAGAGCTTCCCGGATTATGCGAAGAAGCGCGTGGAGTGCCCGCACCAATATGTCCACTATTTGAACCAATGCACGTTCAGCTATTCGATGCCGTGGTGGAAGTGGAATCGCTGGGAGCAGGAGATCGATTGGATGGCACTGCACGGCATCAACATGCCACTGGCGATGTTTGGGCAGGAGATGGTCTGGGAGCGGGTCTGGAAGGAATTCGGCATGACCGACGAAGACCTCGCGGAATTTTTCAGCGGCCCGGCCTACCTTCCTTTCTTCCACATGGGCTGCCTCTACGAACACGAAGGTCCGCTTCCGGGAAATTGGATCGAGCAGCAGAACAAACTGCAGAAGCGCATCCTTGCCCGCGAGCGGGAACTCGGCATGACGCCGGTCTCCCAGGCCTTTGCCGGTTTCGTTCCGTATGCCTTCGCCAAAGCCCACCCGGAGCTGAATATCATCAAGGGCGATGAATGGTGCATGTTTGAATCGACACTGATCCTCAGCCCTTCCGAACCAATGTTTGTCGAGATCGGCAAGCGTTTCATTGAGGAATACACAAAGGAATACGGCACCGACCACCTCTACATGTCGGACACCTTCATTGAAATGAAACCGACCTTCCCGGCGGAAACCCGGCTGCAGAATTATGCCGAAATGGGCGAAGGGGTCTACAGGGCCATCGCCGCAGCCGACCCCGACGGCGTGTGGATCATGATGGGATGGCCATTCATTGTCTTGGCTGATTATTGGGGAGAGGAAGAGATTGAGGCCATGTTCAGCAAGGTTCCGCAGGACAA
>JBDLHZ010000257.1:0-4173 GCA_039715135.1 Verrucomicrobiota bacterium | reverse complement strand
ACATTGGAGTACTCGGTCCCCACACGACAACGGAGGAACAATATCGTTTGGGGCAAGCGGTCGGGCGGCATATCGCCGAAGCCGGAGCCATCCTGCTCTGCGGCGGGCTGGACGGCATGATGCGTGCCGCCGCCGAGGGTGCGAAAGCCGCCGGAGGCCAAACCGTCGGCATCTTGCCCGGCACCGACAAGGCCGCCGCCAACGAATTTATCGACCTTGCCATCCCGACCGATCTCGGTGCCTACCGCAACGCGTTGCTCGTCCGTTCCTGCGATGCCGTCATTGCTGTGCACGGCGCCTACGGAACCCTCTCGGAAATCGCCTTTGCCCTGCGGCTGAAGGTTCCGGTCGTTGGACTCAATACATGGGAGGTTCGCCGCGACGGCAAAGCCGACCCTGGCATTCACGTTGCGCAAACCGCCGAGGAGGCCGTTGCGCTGGCACTAGAGTTGGGGCGCACCAAATATTGATCGGAAATAATACGCGACCTTTGCTCCGCAAAGAATCGCGTCCTACACCGTTTCATCCATTCAACAACTCTACCACCAGAGCTTGTAGCTGGCAGGGAGCTGGAAGGCGTTTTCGATGTGGCGGATTTTGGGCGGCCCCATGTCCGGTTCACCAACAACCTCAACGACATCGAAGCGGAAATAATCCGGAGGGGGCTTTTGGCGTTTGAGGTAGCGGACAGCGGCGCGGGAGAGGCGGTGGCGCTTGGCTTGGTTTACGGCGGAGATGGGTCGTCCATAGTCTTCATTCTTGCGGGTCTTAACCTCCACAAAGACGAGCACGCCTTCGTGGTCGGCAATAATATCGAGTTCATCGTGCCGCCCGATCCGGACGCGCTCACCAATGATTTTCCAGCCTTTGGATTTCAACAACCGAACGGCCTGCTTTTCGCCCCAGCGCCCGGACTTGAGATGGGCGGGTTCGCTCTTCGGATGCATCAGTTTTTTTAGCCACGAAAGAACACAAAATCCAGAAGAGGAATTCCCTTTGCGTTCTCTGCGCTCTTTCGCGGCCATTCCCATCCGATGCTACTGGTTGATGATTTTTTCGTAGAGGGCGATGTAGTCCTTGGTCATGTGGACAACGGAAAAGTCCTGTTTCATGGCGCGCTTCATCAGCGGTTTCCAACGCGCACCGTTCCGGAAGGTTTCAAGCGCTCTCTCAATGCACCGGAAAAACATGTCGGCGGTATAGCCGTGGAACTTAAAGCCCGTGCTGCCTTTTTTTGCATAGTCGATTACGGAGTCCTCCAGCCCGCCGACACCGTGGACCACCGGAATGGTTCCGTAGCGCATGCTATAGAGCTGGTTCTGTCCGCACGGCTCGAACTCGGAGGGCATCAGGAACATGTCCACGCCAGCCTCGATCTGATGTGCCTTTTCGCTGGAAAACTCGATCCATGAACAAACCTGTTCCGGCCAGCGTTGCGCCCATTCGCGGCAAGCCGTTTCATAGCGCTCGTCGCCGGTTCCCAACACAACCAACTGCGCACCCGTTGCGACGATCTGCTCCATGGCGCCGACCAGCAGGTCGATCCCCTTTTGCGGCACCAGACGGGTGATGACTCCAAGCAGGGGGACTTTCGGATCAGGCTTGAATCCAGCGGCTTCTTGCAGGGCGCGCTTGCACTCGACCTTGCCGGAAAGATCGGTGCTGGAATAGTTGGTTGCAATATAGGGGTCGGTGGCCGGATCCCATCGGATGTAGTCGACCCCGTTGAGGATACCGTGGAGCACGGCGCGACGATGCTGCAATACACCGTCGAGCCTACAGCCAAATTCCGGGGTCTTGATCTCCTCGGCATAGGTCGGGCTAACCGCATTGATGGCGGTGGCACCGACCAGCCCGCCCTTGAGCGCATTGATCTCACCGTAGAATTCGAGTGTGTGCATGGTATAGCAACTGCCGGGAAGCTGGGTCATGTAGAATTTTTCAGCAGGGGTCCAGCCTTGGTGCGCAAGGTTGTGAACAGTCAGCAGGGTCTTTTCCCTCCCTTTGCGGGAGCGGCCGTCGATGCCATGGCGGAGCAGCATCGGCACGAGGCTGGTCTGCCAGTCGTTGCAATGCACCACGTCGGGTTGCAGGTTCAACTCGTCGATTAATTTGACGACCGCTTTCTGGAAAAAGAGGAAACGCTCGAAATTGTCGGCATAGCCATGTTCGGCAGATCCGTAGATGCCTGGGCGATCGAAATATTCCGCGCTTTGGATGAAATAGGTGGTTACGCCTTCGAACTTCTGCGTCCAGACCGTGCCGTAGTACCAGGCGTGGCCCATGGGGATATGCAACTCCACGTCGCATTGCTCCAGCCGGTATCTTTTGCGATCGATATCCTCATAGAGCGGCATCATGCGGATGATTTCCACCCCCTGCTTGGCCAATGCCTTGGGCAAAGCAGCCGCAACATCTCCTAGACCACCAGTCGAAGCGAATGGTACGATTTCGCTACTGACAAAAATGACTTTCATGCTGGCACAGTAAAGGAACCATCAATGAGCTTCGACTCCCAAATCCTTCAATTTATGGCTGCCCCGGACTACCGCCCCATGAAGCAGCACGAACTGGCCAACGCGCTCAACATTGGTTCCAAAGGCCAACGGGCCGAATTCCGCCACGACCTCTACGACCTGGAGCAGACCGGAAAGGTCGTGCGCCTGCGCAAAAACCGATGGGGACTTCCTGAGATTGAAAACCAGTCGATCGGCATCATCAAGATAATGTCCAAGGGCGGTGCCATCTTTATTCCGGAGCAGGAAGGCGAGTCTGAAATCTATATCTCCGACCGCAATACCGGCGTTGCGTTACCGAACGACAAAGTTGCCATCGAAATATTCCATTCAGAATATGCCGCGCAACGGCGTGAGCGGCGCGGCCAGTCCAACCTGCGCGCCGAGGGCCGGGTGGTGAAAGTGCTCGAACGCGCCAGCGACCAGACCGTCGGAGTGCTGAAGCAGACCCCCTACTATTCCTATGTCATCCCCGACGCCTCCGGCTTCAAGCACGATGTTCGCATCGAGGACGTGCAGGACATTCCCCAAAACCACAAGGTGCTTGTGAAGCTCGACGAATGGATCGATCCGTACAAGCCGCTCACCGGCTCCATTCTTGAAGACCTTGGTTCGATGGACGCGCCGGGTGTCGATGTCGACAGCCTGCTGCGCGAGGCCGGGATCACCGAAGAGTTTCCCGGAAATGTGGTCGACGAAGCCAATAAGCTGTCCGGCGAAGTCACGCCGGAGCGCATGGAGGGGCGGCGTGATCTGCGCAATGCCGTCACCTTCACCATCGACCCCGAAACCGCGAAGGACTACGACGATGCGGTATCGCTTGAACCCCACCCCGAAGGCGGCTGGCGGCTCGGTGTCCACATTGCCGACGTTTCCACCTATGTCCAGCCCGGCTCGCTCATTGACAAGGAGGCCTTCAAGCGCGGCAACAGCATCTATCTTGTCGACCGCGCCGTGATGATGCTCCCGCGCGAGTTGACCACCAAGGTTTGCAGCCTCAATCCGAAAAATGACCACCTCACCCATTCCGTCGAGTTGCATATCGGCTCCGAAGGCGAAATGCTTGGCTATGAATCCTTTCCCTCGGTGATCCACTCCAAGGCGCGGCTCACCTACACGCAGGTGCAACGGTTCATCGATGGCCAGCACGACCATGGCATTCCAGAACCGGCGCTCCAGAGACTGGAAAACCTCTGGCCGCTGGTGCAGAAAATCCGTGCGTTGCGCGTGGCGAACGGCTCGGTGGAAATCAACACGCCCGAAATCGAGATCAAGCTGAATGATCGCGGAAAGGTGGAAAAGATGATGCCGCGCTCGGAGTCCAAAGAGGCCTACCGATTGATCGAGGATTGCATGCTGCTGGCCAACCGCGCCGTCGCCGAAATCCTGATCGCGGCCGAAAAGCCATCGATCTACCGCGTCCATGAGGAACCCGATGAGGAGCAATGGGCATCGATGGGCATGGAACTGCAAGCGCTTGGTGTTCCGAAGCTGCCGCAAACCCGGCAGGAGATCAACGAGGCCGTCAAGCTGGCGGCGGGAACCGCCGTGGAATACACCGCCAATCTGGCAATCCTGCGCAACTTCAAGCGCGCGGAATATTCATCCACGCAGATCGGCCACTTTGGCTTGGCGTTCGACGACTACACCCACTTTA
>JBDLHZ010000256.1:0-4175 GCA_039715135.1 Verrucomicrobiota bacterium | reverse complement strand
GATCCCTGCTGGAGATCCTGCTTGGTGGTTTGGTGGAAGAGCAGGATCTGGGTCGGGACCGGCGGGTGGCTTTCCCCGACGCCTTGGAAGCAATCCTTTGGCCAGTCGGGCTCGAAATGGTTGTTTTCCTTCGGTTTCATATCGATTTGTTAAAACTTGCTGGTGCAATACATACCTTTATAAATCACCGGCACTCTTCCATCCCTTGCGAAGGCGGGGGAAGCGTTATTGCAGTTCCGGGATGAACCTGGACAACCCTTTGTAGTGGATGGTGTGTTCGCGGTGTTTCCGGCTGAAAGACCGGTCAATGTCTTGCGCGACCACGACAAGCTCGGATTCCGGATAGCGGTCGGCGAAATGGAGGAGGTTTTTGCAATCCGAGGCTCCGCCGACCTTCCATTTCACTTCAACGGCAACGGGGGGCTTTCCCCGCCGAACGATGATAAAGTCAACCTCCCGCTTTTGCTTGGTTCGCCAGTAGCGAACTTGTTTCTTGAATCCAAAGGCAAGGAGCTGGTTCAACACGACATGCTCCCAGAGGAGGCCGCGATCCTCCGGCCTGATGTTGAGCCAGCCCCGGTTGAACGCGACGAACCCGGTGTCGAAACCATACACCTTGGGCGCGGAAACGATCTCTTTGGTCTTGTTGGTGTAGAACGGTTTGATGACCGCCATCGCATAGGTGTCTTCCAGCACCCGCAGATAGTTTTGCAACGTTGTGCGGCTGACCCCGCAGGGGCTGGCCATGGAGCTGGCTTCGAATATGCAGCCACTCTGCTGCATCAGCAGTTCAAAGAATTTCATGAACGAATCGCGCCGTTCCAGCCGGTAGAGTTCCTGGATGTCCTTTGCCCAGAATGCATCCAGCCATTCCTGATAGTCTTTTTCCGGATATTCGCTTGCCAGGTAGAACGGCGGAAGCCCCCCGCGGAGCAGCCGGTGATCCATTCCCGAATCCTTGAAATCCGACAAATCCTCAAGCGTCATCGGGGTCAGCCAGATGTTCCGTTTTCTTCCCGCCAGCGTGTCTTTGAACTTTGAGGAGGCACCCAGCGTGGAGGAGCCCGTTGCGATGACATGGGTTTCCGGGTAGTGGTCCGCCGCGATCTTCAACAATTCCGAAGGGTTTGGGAGGCGATGTATTTCGTCCAGAACGATACGGGAGCCTTTGAATTGATCCAGAAAGCTTTCCGGATCCTCCATCAAACGTCGCATCCGGGGCAGTTCGCAGTCGAAATATTCAACATTGCCGAGACTTTTGCATAGGCAGGTTTTTCCTGCGCGCCGGACACCGCTGAGCCAGATCACATTGCGCTCTTGCCATGCCGCTTGAATGCGGTTGATCCAAAAGGTTCGCTTAATCATGGGGCGAGTGTTTCATGAGCCGATTCTAAATGCAATCATAATTTCATATGGTATAGCCAAATGAAAGCGAGGTTTCGCTTCTCAATCTCTATGGACTGCGGCGGACGTGTCGCGCCGTATGAAAGAAGGCGGAAGCACCGTTTCACCGCCTTCTCAGCCTCCGGCTGATCCGCCGTATTATCCTGCATTTTATCCGGCATAGCCTTGGCGACGCGAGAAGCCTCGGCGAAGGCGTGGGAGGAAACGACTTCACCCGCTTCAACGGCCCAATGGCAATGTTAAATATGATACAAAACAGTCGAAATAGGCACAATACATACCTTTATAAATCGCCAGTGCTGTCCCATCCTGTGCAAGTCAATTGGACAGCGTGCGTGGTGCGTGCTGCCAAGGAGAGTAGGGGTAGTACCCCTAAAGGAGAAGTAGTATGAAGAAGTTAATTACAATGATGGCAGTGGCATGTGTTGCTGCACCGGCGATGGCCGCCTTGGTCGATGATATCTATGTCGCCCGAGATAGCGGCCTTGTTAGGCAGATGCGGCAAAGCGGAGGTGGAATAACAACGGTGGCCTCGCATGCAGGTGACGGTAGTTCGGCTACTGCCATTACCACCCAAAGCGATGGCGATGTCATCTACACCACAGCCAACGGTACCATTTACCGGCTGAATCAGGACTGTGTCTTTCAGCAGAATCAAGGTGGTTTCGGCTCTCTGGCTTCGGTTGCGGTACTGAGCGATGGCAGCGTCATTGCTGGCAACACCGGTGGTGTTGTGTATAAGCGTACTTCTACGCTTGGATTTGCCGGCTCTTTCTCCGGCAACGGTACGATGAGCGACCTTGCTGTCCAGAGCGATGACGACATTATCGCTGTTAGCAAAACTGGTTATATCTATCGGTTAGACTCCGGTCTGACCACACAGGCTTCTAGAACTGGCATGGGCGACCTTCTTTCGGTGGCGGTTCAAGGCGACGACAAAACGGTCTTCGGCAGAACCAGCGGCCTTATGCGTCGTGTCAATGCAGACACTTTGGCGGATCTTAACAGCAACTCTCTTGGGCTTTTTGACTCTCTCGCCGTTTTTAGCGATGACAAGATCGTGGCGATCAGGGATAATCAGGTGGTTGTGTACAATGCGGACTTGACCGTTGATGGTTCTAGCTATAACGCAGGTTTCGGCGATCTGACCGCCGTTGCGGTGAACAGCGAGGATAATATCGTTATGGGCAATGCCGCAGGTCAGTTATGGGTGATTAACAGGGATACATTTGCCGGCGAGTCGTATGTCTCCGGTTTGGGCAATATCACCGACATCACGATTTCCAGCATCCCGGAGCCGGCCACGTTGAGCTTGGTTGGCCTACTAGGCGGTGGGCTGTTGTGGTTGCGCAAGCGTTTCATGATCTAATGCCTCTTTCTGTGCAATTCATGGGGGTTGCATTCAAAAACCCCCGTGCATATGGCACGGGGGGGTGTCCGATGGAGATGTTTTGTGTGAATCGAGGGTCTCGGTAAAATAAAAAGCACAGGAGGAAGAAAAAGATGAAAAAATCAATTATTACAATGCTGGGAGCATTTATTGCGGTCTCGGCGATGGCGGCTCAAAACAATGATATTTATATCACCACAACAAACGGCGTTATCAAACTGATTCGACCCGATTACGTCGGCGGGGGGATGACAAATTTGGCCTCGCATGCAGGGGATGGCAGTTCGGCTACAGCTGTTGCCATTCAAAGCGATGGCGATGTCATCTATACCACAGCCAGTGGCACAATCTACCGGATGGATCAGGATCTTGTCTTTCAACAGAATCTGGGCGGGTTTCCCAGCCTCGTCTCAACCGCGGTACTGAGCGATGACAGTGTAATTGCAGGAGACACCAACAGTGTTGTGTATAAGCGTACTCCTACGCTTGGCTTTGTCGGTTCTTTTTCCGGCAACGGCGAGTTCAACGATCTTGCCGTCCAGAGCGATGACGACGTGATCGCCATTACAGGAACGGATGGGGGAGGTAACGGTTTTATATACCGGTTAAACTCCAATCTGGTTGTGCAGACTTCTAGATCCAGCATGGGCGACCTTCTTTCGGTGGGGGTTCAAAGCGATGATGAAGTGGCATGGGGCAGAACCAGTGGCCTTATGCGTCTTGGCGATAAAGACACACTGGCGGATCTTTCTTCTAATAGTATCGGTCTTTTTAAGGCTCTTGCTGTTCTTAGCGATGACAGAATCGTGGCTATAAGGTCGAAGCAAGTGGTTATGTACAGTGCGGACTTTACTCTTTTGTACTCCAACTACGACAATGCTCTCGGCGATTTGTCGGCCGTCGCGGTAATGAGCGACGACAAGATTGTTATCGCCAATACCGGAGGGGAAATGTGGGTGCTCAATCCCACGACGCTTGGTGGAGTGTCCTATACCACCGGCCT
This sequence comes from Verrucomicrobiota bacterium, assembly GCA_039715135.1. Classification (GTDB taxonomy): domain Bacteria; phylum Verrucomicrobiota; class Kiritimatiellia; order Kiritimatiellales; family Pontiellaceae; genus Pontiella. Next base: position 378 of record JBDLHZ010000256.1, on the reverse strand, counting down.
TGGAGCTGTCACCGATATAGCGGTTGCCCAGTTCGTCGAACCGACCAAACCGGCCACGATTCTAAGCACCACCATGATCGATGCCGGTGGCCTGGGCACGTTCATGGAAATCGTTATCGATGCCCCGAGTGTGGCAACGAACTACCATCCCGAGCACACTATTGATCTGCCGGGCAATAGTTGGACGAACGTGCCGCATACGGATGCGATCGGGAATACCTTGTACATCACCAACCTGGGGTATTCAACGGCGTCGGACGTCACCAACGAAGTCATCTACCTGCAGACCACCAACAGCGCCGAATTCTTCAAGATTATTGGGGAGCAGCCGTAGGCTTGCAAATCGCATAGCCTTCGGGAAGGGTCGGCGGGCAAGGC
>JBDLHZ010000255.1:0-4229 GCA_039715135.1 Verrucomicrobiota bacterium | reverse complement strand
GGAACCTGCAGGATAATATCCCAGGTTTTTCCATCGTCCGCACTGCGCAGAAAGAAAACCTCCATCTGATCCAAAAGCGGTTTCCCGGGAACATCCCGGTAGCGTTTGCCATACACGGCGACGAGATGGGTGCCGCCGGAGGTGACCAGCTCGCAGGCGGCCTTGTTGTAGTTCATCGAGCCTATAATCTCGCCATGCTGAAGCAGGGTCTTTTCCCATGTTTTACCGTGATCCAGGGAAACTTCATAATAAGCATCTTTAAGATAGGCGACCACGCCCTCTTTTACCGGAACAACCACCTTGCGGGCAGCGTTCAATTCGGCTCCTCGTTCCGCGGGAACATGCTCCCAGCCCCCGGCATCGGCGGTTACCATCCGTCCATCCTTTTTGAGCCACATGCGACTGATCCACGAATCCTCCGTGTCTTCCCATGTATGGCCGCCATCGGCGGAAACCATCACCTTGGTGCCCCCCTCGCCATCGACATGACTGGCCCGGACGCGCGTACCGAATCGAGCCGTTAACCTTCCGTCCGGCATGGTCAGCAGATCCGGGAAGCAGGCATAGACCCCCTCTTTCGCGTAAACCACCGTATCCCGCCGATCTTTGGCATAGTTCAAAGAAGCCGTCTTTTTCTCATAGCCGGCAATCTCCAGAGAAACCAAGCTGTAGTTGGCATTCCCTGAGGAATCGGATTGGTCGCTCCCCCACTGGATTTTGTTTCCGCATGCAGGAACCCCTTTCCAGCCGGAAACCTTCAGTTCATGATCCACATACAAATCCGCCGCCTTGGTTTCGGGGTCGTAACGCACTTCGTAGAGATGGATTTTCGCGTTGTCGGACAACACAACGTCTTCGCCGCCAAGCATCGAAACAACCGTACCGCCCTCGGCCGTGCTTCCGAAGGAGAGGGCAAACCCCCGGTTCATCCCGGGCGCATCGTTCGAAAACATGACGTGAATCGACCCGTCCGGAGCATCCGCATTGCCAACCACCTCCACGCGGGCCTTCATCACCCAGCCCTTTTTCGCGGCGGCCTGCTTTTCATCGTCGGTCAACGCATGGGAATATGCCAAAGTGGATCCTTGCGCCGCACTGTTGTCATTAATATTCCAGGCGCGATAACCACCGATCCCGTTGATCTCTTTTTCGGGAAGACGGACGACTCCTCCCGTTCGTTTCCAGCCCTCTTGCGCACCCGGGTTGGCCGAACCGTTGTGAATAACCACCGGGACGCTTTTCAACCTCTCTTTTTCGGCCTCGGGGGCGCCCGCCTTGCCCGCATCCCCACCGGCAGCACCCACTCCGGCCAGCGCCGACATCATGACGATCATGTACCTTCTTTTCATCGTACTCCTTTTTTTTACTCAAAATTATCTGCGCGTACGCTTCGGCTTGTTTTTATGCTCGTTTTGTTTTGAAACCCACCAACCAAACGGAACCAAGCTGCCGAAGTTCTTAACAGGACAATTAGGGCCAGGACAATTTTTTCAGAGAGGTAACGATAGCACCGAAACGGCTCAACACAAAAACCGACCGGAAAATTTCCAGCCGGTTTTTTACGGGGATTGCTACCGATCCGCCTAGATCATGGATTTTCTGCGGATCCACAAGAGTCCGCCGCCAATCAGGCCGAACAAGCTAAGCGTGGCCGGCTCCGGAATCGCGTCGTATTCAACATGGCCAAGCACCTCGATGCCATCGATACGAATTTCGTGAACGCTGGCACCATTGAGGTCGAACGTGCGGGTGGACGAAGTGCCGGCAACCGCCTGTTCTCCAGGATTCCATACCACATTTTGGTAATCAGCGAGGACCGTATAAGAAGCAGCGGCACCAAGGCTCTGATTGGCCTGCTGTGCAGCATTGCCCGGAGTCGTCTCCAACCAATAAACATAGTTGTTCTGGACACCGTTGCTGGCCCAGATTCTAACGCTATCAATCACCAGTGTCATCGGTGTGGCGCTGTTTCCTGCCAAGCCACCAGTATAGTTTGCCGCCACCGTAAGGGTGTCGAAAGTCTGTACTTTTCCGACGTACTGGACACCAGTAAGCCCCATGCCAAGCACCCGGTTTTGGAACGTTGTCCCCGAGCTGCCGTAAAAGCTAGAACAGGAAGCCGCCACACTCAGCGTAAACGGACCAGTCACGTCGGTGTTGACGCTTGCCGTCTCGGTGGTCGTCCACGCTCCAGTGCCTGAAGTTTTTCCCAGTCCGATCGAAAAGTCGGTACTGGTAATCACTGCTGCCGATGCCACGCCCGCTGAAACCAGCGCAACCAGCATTGCCATTCCAATTGTCTTCTTCATCTCTATCTCCTTTTGTTTTATTTGCACACCTCATGTGCACAAATGCTACTTTCTACTGCGAGCCGCCCCCGTGGCGACTCTCCAAATTACGCTACACCTACTCGTCCCCGACCACGCGATAGAAGGCCTCGGCCTGGAAAACCGGGGTGGTTATCGAGACATCGCCTCCGGTTCCGGAAACCCCCGAGACATCAGGCGACCAGCCTCCACCCGTCAAATCGGACCTCTTTTCGAGCGTGTAGCTGAAACCGTCGGCCGTGGACCAGGTAATGACGACGTCATTCGCAGGGAGGAATTCAATTGCAATGTCGCCGATCTCCGGAATGGGAGACGCGATGCGGTATTCGACGTGCCCGACGATATCCACCCCATCGCAATAGGCATTCAGGCCGCCGGTGCCATCCAGTACAAAAGTCCGGGTCGTGTTTGTTCCCGCCACCGCCACCTCGCCAGGATTCCATTGCAGCCGGTCATAGTTCGCCCCAGACGCATGAGTCCCCCCTATGCCGAGATCCAGCCATGGCGAATTGTTGGTATTGCCCGGCGTGGTCTCTTGCCAGCGAATATCTTCATTGGGATATTGACTCGTAAAATTGCCCGCATGGATGCTGATACTGTCGATCACCAGCGTCATCGGCGTGGAGCCGTACCCGGCAAGACTGCCGGTGTAGTCGGCGGTTACCGTAACCTCGAGCCGTTCGTCGTTCCGCGACCTTGCAGTGTATTCGGTGCCACTTGCTCCAGCACCAAGCACCCGGTCCGCAAACGTTGCCCCGGAAGAACTCCACAACGGACTTGTAACCGACACGGCAAGTGCGAAGTCGCCAGTTACATGGGTATTTGAGTTGGATGTTTCCGCATCATCCCAACCCTCAGTCCCGTCAAGGGCATTATAGCCGAGACCTACATTGAACGTACTGCCTGTGATAGTTGGATCGTAGGTATACTCGACATGCCCGAATACCTCGATGCCATCGATACGGATTTCATGAACGCTTGAACCACTCAGGTCAAATGTCCGGGTGGACGAAGTGCCGCCAACACTTAGATCTCCGGGATTCCAAACAATGTTTTGGTAATCGGAGAGGGTCAGATAGGAAGCCGCTTCGTAAAGGGGTTGATTCTCCTGCCGACTGAAATTGCCCGGGGTCGTCTCCAACCAGTAAACATAGTTGCTTTGGATCCCGTTGCTGGCCCAGATCCGGACGCTGTCGATCACGAGGGTTGTCTTTGAGACGCCGTCCCCAACATCAGGTCCGGTATAGCTTGCTGTTACCTCAAGGTCGTCGAAACCCGTTACATTTCCGACGTACTGGATGCCGGTGGCCCCCATCCCGAGCACCCGGTTTTCAAACGTTGTCCCCGAGCTGCCGTAGAAGCCAGAACAGGAAGCCGCCACGTCCAGCGAAAAAGGGCCGGTCACATCGATATTGGCACTTGCTGTTTCATTGGTTGTCCAAGCCCCCGTGCCGGAAGTCTTTCCCAACCCTATTGAAAACGTACTCCCTTCTGCTCCCGGAGTGTAGGTATATTCTATGTGGCCAAACACTTCGATCCCGTCGATACGGATTTCGTGAATGCTTGAACCACTCAGGTCAAATGTCCGGGTGGACGAAGTGCCCTCCACCGCCCGTTCGCCGGGATTCCAGACGATGTTCTGGTAATCGGAGAGGGTCAGATAGGGAGCCGCTTCGTAAAGGGGTTGATTCTCCTGCCGACTGAAATTGCCCAGGGTCGTTTCGAACCAGTAGACATAGTTGCTCTGGATGCCGTTGCTGGCCCAGATCCGGACACTGTCGATCACAAGTGTCGTCCTTGAGAAGCCGTCACCAACATCAGGTCCGGTGTAGTTTGCCGTCACAACAAGGTTGTCGAAATCCGTTACATTTCCGGTGTACTCGGTTTGGCTAGTCCCTATGC
>JBDLHZ010000254.1:0-4230 GCA_039715135.1 Verrucomicrobiota bacterium | reverse complement strand
GCCCTGTTCGATAAATATTCGGCAGAGACCATCCGTTTCTGGGAGGGACTCCATCAAACCGCTTCCGGAAACTAAGGGACGGCCCAAGAATGGAATCGCTGTAGTGGCGTTTCTCAGAAACGCTTCCTGCCGCAACGGCAAGCGGCTCTAAGAGCCACCGCTACAAGCTGGCTCCTGCGATTCAGGCAACGAATGTCTTTTGCGCTTAGTGCTTTTATTTAAAGGGGATTTATCTAAACTGGAACCACATTGTACATCGGGTATGCAAACGGATGGGTGTTCCCATGGAAGATAAGACACAGGCACAGGAAGAGCGGAAGGATGCCAAGGACGTCATCCTTGATCTAAACTTTGTACCCCAGTGGGCGCGCAAGCCGCCGGGGGAGAACCACTATCACGCAAAGAACTATTCCGATTCCGGTCGCCGTGACCGCCGTGATCATCGTGATCGCCGCGATGACCGCCGTCCGCCCCGCCGCGATCCCCGCGACGATCGTCCACGCCGCCCGCGTCCCGAGCGCGACGACCGTTCCCGTCCGCGCCCGGCGCGCGAGCCGGCAGCCAGGGAGATTCCCGTTTCCGTATCTTTCCTTCCCGAGCAGAAGCGCCTGGCTTCGCTCGTCCGGCAGATGCACCACTCGCGACGCGCCTATCCGTTGATGGATCTGGCGAACCTGTTTATCCACGATGCCGAAGGCCATCTGGTGAAGATCGAGGCGAACAAGGATGCGCCGGACTTCACGATGTTCCAGTGCAAGCACTGCAAGGCGGTCGCGTGTTCGGAGGAGATGATCATCCAGCATTTGATGTCGAAGCACCTATCCGATGTCTACGAAAAGGAAGTGATCGAAACCGACCCGCCCGCCGGGCAGTTTGTCTGCGTGGCGCGTTGCCGCAAGAGCGGCGTATTGCTGGGGCCGCCGAACCACCATAGCTATACCGACAAGCTCAACGAGCTGCACCAGACCCGCTTTGCGCATCTCACGCTGGATGAATACAAGCGCAATATCGAGACGATGCGCGACGAGGAATTGATTGAGCAGTGGAAACAGGAGAGCCGGACAAAGACGATCTACAGGCTGAAGTCCGACCCCGAGGCGGAGCCGGTCGATCTGCACAAGGCCGAGGCCGAGTTCATGCAGGGTCTTGCATCGATGTATGAGAAGACGCACCGCGCAATCGTTCCCTCGAAGATTGCCCAGGGATTGGAAGATCGCGACATCACCCACGCCATCCGGCGCGTCTGGACGAAGGAGAGCCATTTCCCGCTCTCCATGTCGTTCGCCATGCGCGCCGCCTTCCGGCATATGCACCTGTACCTGTTCAAGGCGGGGAAGATCAACTTTGTCACCCACATCAAGCCGCATCCCGTCAAGCCGGAGGATACCATCGACAGCATTGCCGAAGTGCTGGTCTTCCTGAAGGAGAATCCCGGTTCGACCCGGCAGCACCTGCTGGAGATCTTGCATCCCTCGCTCGACCCAAAATCGAAGGAGGCAAAGGAGGCCCTGCAGCCGCTAGGCTGGTTGATCGAACGCGGGCACATCATCGAATTCTTCAATGGAACCCTTTCCGTGCCGCTGGGCCGCCGGCACTAGTACAGCATCGGTGTTGATCTGATGGGTATTTGATGTAGCGCGAAATTCTGTTTCGCGATGTCCGGCGGGGCACGGTGCGCTCGTGAACTCGAAACAGAATTTCGAGCTACTCTTGCCAAGCCTAGCGCCGCACTAGCAGTAGTTTCGGTTTGGTTTGACGCACGTTGCATGGGCTACATCTCGATAGAGCCGCCGAGCCGGCGGCGATACGTACCGCAGGCGGCTCGCCTGCCCGCAAGTAGCGTCAAATTAAAACGTATGTGCTCTAATGCTTCTTCGCTTGCAATATTCCCGCCCGTTCGCCGTTTTTCTCCAGATGTCGTAGGGCGGGGTTGCGCTTGACGAACCGGGCGCGAGGAAACATATTTCCGGTGTTCAGGAAAGGGATTCCAAAATGGCAGGAACCAACTACATGAAAACCTTTATATCCGGCACGTTGCTGGCCGCTGGCATAGTCTGCGCAGAGACGCCGCAATACAATCCGGAGCGCTACGACGTGATTCTGGATCGGTCGCCCTTCGGCTCCGATCCATTGCTGGATGTCAATCCGGAACAAAAGGCCGCCGCCGCAGCGGCTGCAGCCGCCAAGGAGTTGCGCCTGTGCTTCCTGCTCGAAAGCGAAAGCGGCGAAATCCGCGCGGGGTTCCAGAACCTGAAGGCCAAGGCGGGCGATCCCAAAAGCATTATCCTCATGGTGGGTGAAAGCTTCATGGGCATGAAGTTGCTTGAGATCGATCTTGCCGGTTCGCAGGCCACGCTGGAAAGCAGGGGAGAGCCGGTGGTTTTCGAGCTCTCCAAGGCACCCGCCCCCGCAAAGGCACCGGCCAAGAAAGCCCCGCCACCGAAGCGCAAGTTTGGCGGCGGGTTCCGCCGCCGCGAACCGCCGAAGCAACCGCCCGCCCGCCCGCCGGAGCCGCAGCTCTCGCCGGAAGAGCAGCAGAGGCGCCGCGAGGAAGTCCGCGCCAACCTGCAGGACTACCAGATGGAGGTGATCCGTTCGGGCATGCCGCCGCTGCCGATTCCGTTGACGCAGGAGATGGACGACCAGCTTGTGTCCGAAGGCGTTCTTCCGCCCGGGGAAGGGCAGGAGGACCTGCTACCGGAGTAGTTCGGCGAGGATGGTGTCGAACTCGGGATCACGGATAAGAAGCGTGATCTTGTCGGCACTCAGCAGCTGTCTGGCTTTCAGGCTTTCGACACTGGCCCGGATCTTTTCGTTCCGTCCGAATGCGGTCAGTTTTTCGCATAGGCCGGATTTGGTTTCGGCGCCGGAAACCACGCCGAGTTCGCGCAGGTTTTCGAGGGTTGCGCGATCGTTGAACAACTGTTGGATCGAGGGATTGTTTTGGATGCGTTCGGCATCGCCGCTCAACAAGTCTGCACCCAACTGCTGATCGGTGGCGAGTTGCTGTACCGAGTCGGCCGCCACCACCTCTTCGAGAATCTCCATTCCGTTCGCTGGGTTGCTGATCATGCGCGCCATGGCGGAAACCTGCGATTTGTTGTCCTTGTCGGGGATGATAAAATGGGCAACTTCAAAAACCGTGCGCCGGGCGAAACGGCTGAAATAGGCCTTGTCCGCGCCGGGGGTGGCGTTTCCGGTTGCACCGACCATGAACAGGTCGGCCAGCCAAAAAAGAAGCACCAGCGAAAGGATGCCGCCTGCGAGGTTGATTGCGCCACCTATGAAACAACTGAAGAGGGGGCGGTGAACGTCCTCTTCTTTTTCCCTTTTCCGTTGGCGGGCACGCATGTCGGACATGACGATGTGGAAGAAGAAGGTGATGAGCATGAAGGTCAGGCCCGCAACGACGGGAATGGTGACGATTCGCGGGCGATGGGCGGCTTCGCCCAGCCAGAAGCCAATGTGGCGCCCGGCAAAGTAGGCGGCTCCATAGGCGAGCACCACGCGTACGACCCCCAGCAAGGAGAGCAAGAACCCCTTGTGCCATCCCGCCAGAAAGAAAAACAGCAGGAAGATCGCCGCCAGTATGTCGATTGCCATGTGCATGTGAAACGCTTCCAGACCAACTATTGAAAGATAGATTGTTATTTACGCCGCCGGAAGCTTAAAATGCGCACTGGTTTTTGTGTTGATGCGGGATCCTGCTTCGCCAAGGCTTCGCAGGACAAGTGCGGGAATTTTTTTAGAGTTGGAGGTTGTGTGCAAGGAGGAAGTTGAGAAAATCACGAACCACGAACCACGAACCACGAACCACGAACCACGAACCACGAACCACGAATCACGGAATAAATATGGAATTTTTGTATGCGGCGGAGTTGAAGAAGCGGTTTACCTGCTACGGCCATTTCTATGAACTGGTCATGATGGATGGCGAGCGGGCAAGGTGCCGCAGCGTGTTGGAGATTGTCGATACGTCCATTCCGCAGGAAATCCCGTCCGATATTTCCGGGATGGAACCGGACGTGGTGGTGATCATGATGAATCCGGGTTCGTCGCACCCCAAGGATATCTACCACATCGATGGCGAGATCGAATATCCGCAAAGCAACGGCTCCATGCGCAAGGAGCTGGTGCTGACCCAGCCCGACAATACGCAATACCAAGTGATGCGCGTCGCGGTTGCCAAGGGCTGGAGGCATATCCGCGTGCTCAACCTTTCCGACCTGC
>JBDLHZ010000253.1:0-4238 GCA_039715135.1 Verrucomicrobiota bacterium | reverse complement strand
CCGGTCGACAACCACGCAATAGTTGAGGTTGCCGGCATCGTGGTAGACCGTTCCGCCACCGGAGATGCGTCGTGCCAGCGGCACGCTCTCGTCGCGCATCAGATCCAACCGGCATTCGCGCCACGGGTTTTGGTTCTTGCCCATCACCACTGCGCAATCGCTCCGCCACAGGAACAGCACCGGCCCCTGATCGACCACCTGCTCCATCAGGCATTCCTCGATCGCAAGGTTCCGGTGAACATCCAAGCTCTGGGATTCAACAATCAACATGAACCGAGTGTAGAAGCAGCAAACCACGAAATACACTAAAAACACGAAAGCAAACCACTTTACACATCTGCTTCTCTTTTTCGTGTGTTTCGTGTATTTCGTGGTTCTATTAACATAAATCTGAAAGCGCGGATAGCATGTCAAAGATTACCGAGCAGTTCATCCGAAAAATACCCAAGACCGACCTGCATCTGCATCTCGACGGATCGCTGCGCCTCCCCTCTCTCATCGAAATGGCCAAAGCTGGCGGCATCAAACTGCCCTCCTACGAAGAGGCCGGGCTGAACGAACTGGTTTTCAAGGAACGCTACGCCAACCTCGGCGAATATCTCGCCGGCTTCGCCTACACCGTCGGTGTCCTCCAAACCCCGGAAAACCTTGAACGCGCCGCCTTCGAGCTGGCCGAGGATTCCCACGCCGAGGGCGTCCGCTACATCGAGGTGCGCTTCGCCCCGCAACTGCACGTCACCCACGCCACCGAAATCGGCGGCGTGGTCCGCGCCGTTTTCCGAGGATTGGAGAAAGCCAGAAAACATCTAAATGCCAGCATCGATGAATCCGATATGCCGTTTGAATACGGCATCATTCTTTGCGCCATGCGGCGCTTCAACCGGCAGATGTCGCCCTACTACGAGCGACTGCTCAACCGCGGCCGGAACTCCACCCTCCGTTATTCCTACGCCCGCGCCTCCCTCGCGCTCGTCAAGGAGGCCGTCAAGCTGCGCGACGACGGCCTGCCCATCGTCGGGTTCGACCTCGCCGGCGAAGAGGCCGGCTATCCCGCCGTCCACCACAAGGCCGCGTTCCAATGCGCCCACAGCAACTTCCTGCGCAAGACCGTACACGCCGGCGAGGCCTACGGCCCCGAATCCATCTTCCAGGCCATCACCGAATGCTACGCCAACCGCATCGGACACGGCACCTTCCTCTTCTCCGAAGCCGCCATCAAGCTCAAGTCCATCAAGGACAGGGCCGGCTACATCGCCCAGCTCAGCGAATACATCGCCAACCAGCGCATCACCATCGAGGTCTGCCCCACCAGCAACCTGCAAACCATTCCCGAATTCGAGACCTTGGAAGACCATCCCATCCAGTCCATGGTCGACAACGGCCTCTCCGTCAGCGTCAGCACCGACAACCGCCTTGTCTCCCACACCAGCGTCACCAACGAGCTCCTGCTCTGCACTCGGCACCTCGACCTCACCAACAGCCAGCTCCGCGACCTCGTCCTCGCCGGTTTCAAGCGCAGCTTCTTCCCCGGCCCCTACGCCGAGAAGCGCGCCTACGTCCGCCGCGCCATCAACCTCTACGACGGCCTTAAAAATCTGGAGTGCGGTGGGAACTGAAAGGCCACACCGCTTTTGCCCACGCTCGGTCGACGAAAAGCGGTGTCGCCCGTTGGTTGCCACCGCACTCCAAAAGGTTGCCGCGTCCATTCCGCCGAACACCCGGTGGGGCATCGGGTCTACATAAGAATCATTCGCATCTATTTGCGTCCATTCGCGGTTCCGATGGTTTTATTGAGTTTGGCATTGGAGCGGTTTTCATGAATTGGTAGTTTCCGCGCTTACTTTAATTCCAACCAATCACAAGGAACATAGAAAATGAGAGCATACAACTTCTCCGCCGGGCCGGCGATTCTGCCGGAAGAGGTACTCAAGGAAGCACAGGCCGAACTGCTGGACTACCAGGGCACCGGCATGTCGATCATGGAAATGAGCCACCGCGGCAAGGAATATTCCGCCGTACATGAAGAATGCATCGCCAACATCAAGGAACTGCTCAACATTCCCGAAGGCTACAGCGTCCTCTTCCTGACCGGCGGCGCCTCCACCCAGTTCGCCCACATCCCGATGAACCTGCTCGGCGAAGGCCAGACGGCCGACTACACCAACTCCGGCGCATGGGCCCTCAAGGCTATCAAGGAAGCCAAGGCGCTCGGCAACGTCAATATTGCGGCCGACTGCGGCAAGGAGATCCCGACCCGCGTTCCTTCCGTCGACGAACTGAACCTGACGCCCGGCGCGGCCTACCTGCACGTCACCTCCAACGAGACCATCTCCGGCGCGCAGTGGAAGGTGTTTCCTGAAAACGAAACACTCATCGCCGATATGTCGTCCGATATCCTCTCCCGCCCACTCGACGTCTCCAAGTTTGGAATGATCTATGCCGGCGCGCAGAAAAACCTCGGCCCGGCCGGTCTCACGCTCGCCATCATCAAGGACGAGCTGGCCGACCGCTGCCCCGATAGCGTTCCGACCATCATGCGCTACAAGACGCATATCGAGAACAACTCGCTCTTCAACACCGTGCCGACCTTCCCGGTCTACATGCTCTGCCTCGTCACCCGCTGGCTCAAGGCCAAGGGCGGCCTCGAAGGCATGCAGAAGCAGAATGCCGAAAAGGCCGCCAAGTTGTACGAAGCGATCGACGGCACCGGCTTCTACACCGGCACCGCGATTCCGGAATTCCGTTCCGACATGAACGTCACCTGGCGCATTGCCAACGAGGAGCTTGAACCGGTCTTCATCGAGGAAGCCGCCAAGCAAAACCTCAAGACGCTCAAGGGCCACCGCTCCGTCGGCGGCATCCGCGCCTCCATCTACAACGCCTTCCCGACCGAAGGCATCGACGCGCTGGTATCGTTCATGAAAGAGTTTGAAGCGAAACATTCCTAGTATCGTTTCAATCGTCCAATGTTAAACAGCTACCTTGTAGGACGTGCCTCCCGTATTCGGGGGCGCGTAATATTACACGGCCTCTGCGAGAACCGCGTCCTACAACAATACTGGAATTTGTTTTTTATTGCGGCTCTGCCGCAATCCCCCTATAAACCCGCTTCTTTCACGCGCCCATAGTTCAATGGATAGAATAGTGGCCTCCGAAGCCATAGATACAGGTTCGACTCCTGTTGGGCGCACCATCTTTCACCGCGAATGACCGCAAATCGACAGGTTATCGAACCACAGATGAACGCAGATAAACACTGATGCTTGGGAACCTGCATCTCGAATCCCGGATCCCGCATCTCGAATCAAAGGAACCCCATGGCAGACCAAAACACACTCGAAAACATTAAGATCGACGGCTCGAACCTCTGGAAAGAGGAGCACATCACCGACCTCAAGGTCGGCAACATCCGCAAGCTGACCCCCATTAAGCTCGACGGCACGGAAGATGAATCGCGCCAGGCCAGCTATTCGGCCACCACCAACATCATGACGCCGGGCGGGGCACTGCCCATCTCCGGCGAGATCGAAGCCGCCAACCTCGAAGAAGCGGTGGAAAAGTTTCCTGAAGCCATCAATACCGCCGTCAAGAAGCTGCAGGAAGACATGGTCAAGATGCAGAAGGAGCAAGCCTCCAAGATCGTCACCCCCGACGAACTGCGCGGCGGCAAGAGCGACATCATTATTTAAATCCCAACGTGTTGGAATTTAAATATAAAGCGCCCCCAGCACGGGCGCTTGAGTTTGTTGACAAAGTTCAATGACTAGAAAGAAGCATTGTAGGACGAGGTTCTTTGCCAAGCAAAGGCCTTGTATTTCGCCGGATTTACACGACCTCCGTTTCCTCCTCCGCTGAAGCTACGGCGGACAAGCCGGAGAATCACGTCCTACACCCTCCGTTTAGGTTTATCAACAGTCTGAAGCGCCCCGGCACGGGCGCTTTTTTCGCCTACGGGGCATGTGCGGTTTGTTTGTTTTGCGGGGTGTATGGAACGACAAAAAGCGTCGAATGAAACCCAGGCCCACATATCTCGAATTTTTAGTATTTTCTACTAATTATTGGCGTATAACCCGCTGGTTAACATGTATTTAATGATACCCTTATAAAACTTAAGGATTTGTCGATAAATAATCTGGACATGACCGAAAAACCGATTATAAACGTTTACGGAGCAAGGGAGAAATGCATGTAGTTAAACTTATAAATGCCCACTAGGGCAAAGGGGAGGAAGCCATGAA
>JBDLHZ010000252.1:0-4244 GCA_039715135.1 Verrucomicrobiota bacterium | reverse complement strand
CGTTTGCTGAAACCCCTCGGCTACTATGTCGAGAAATACGGCACCCCGATGTATGCCGTGAACAAGTTTTCCCTTTTAATGGAAAAACAGCACAACCGAGGGCAGGACGGCGCCGGCGCTGCGGCCATCAAGCTCGACATGCCCCCCGGCGAGCCCTACATCTTCCGCACCCGCTCCGCCGACAAAAACCCGATCATGCAGGTGCGCAGCCGCATCATGCAGGCCTTTGCCGATGCCCGCGAGAATCATCCCGATGACTATCGGGATGCCGAATGGGTCAAGCACAACGTCCTTTTTGCCGGCGAGTTGCTCCTTGGCCATCTTCGCTACGGCACACACGGCGCATCCGGCGAATCGTTCTGCCATCCCTTCCTCCGCCAAAACAACTGGATGACCCGCAACCTCGTGCTGGCCGGCAACTTCAACCTTACCAACAACGACGAACTGTTCGATATGCTCGTTGAACTCGGCCAGCATCCGCGCAATATGACCGATACCGTCATGGTGCTCGAAAAGATTGGACACTTCCTCGACGAGGCCAACGACTTCCTCTTCCGCCGGTATCGCAAGGAGGGGCTGGCCCGCGCCGAGATCACCGAACGCATCATCAAGGAACTCGACATCTACCGCATCCTCAAGAAGGCTACCCGCTCGTTCGATGGCGGCTATGTGATGGCCGGGATGATCGGCCATGGCGACCTGTTTGCCTTGCGCGACCCCGCCGGAATCCGCCCGGCGTTCTACTACCGGGACGATGAAATCGTCGCGATCGCCTCCGAACGCCCGCAACTCCAGACCGCGCTCAATGTCCCGATCGAGTCCGTCAAGGAGGTCAAACCCGGCCACGCACTGGTGGTCAAGCGCTCCGGGGAGGTGCTGCACGAACAGGTGAACGAGCCTGTGGAGCCCAAGCAATGCTCCTTCGAACGCATCTATTTCTCGCGCGGAACCGACAGGGACATCTACAAGGAACGCAAGGATCTCGGCCAATCGCTGGTGCGCCCGGTGCTCGATGCCGTCGACTACGACCTCGAAAACACGGTCTTTTCCTATATTCCCAATACCGCCGAAACGGCCTTCCTTGGATTGGTCGAAGGCGTGAAGGATGTCGTGGGCGAGCGCATGAAGTTCCATTTGCTGCAGGAAAAGAACCTTACCGCCGCGCGCATCGACGAACTGCTCTCGTTCCAGCCGCGCGTCGAAAAGATCATGACCAAGGATGCCAAGCTGAGGACCTTCATTACGGCCGATGCCGGTCGCGAGGATCTCGTGGCGCAGGTCTACGACACCACCTACGGCGTCATCAAGCCCACCGACACCCTTGTGGTGCTCGACGACTCCATCGTGCGCGGAACCACCCTGCGCTCCAGTATCCTGCGCATCCTCGACCGCCTCGGCATGAAAAAGGTCGTGGTGGTCTCCTCCGCCCCGCAAATCCGCTATCCCGACTGCTATGGCATCGACATGTCCAAGATGAAGGACTTCATCGCCTTCGAGGCCGCCGTGGCGCTCGTTCGCGAAACCGGGCGCGAGGCCATGCTCGGCCAAATCTACAAAGCCTGCCAGGCTGACGAAAAGAAACCGCGCGCCGAAGCCAAAAACCAGGTTACGCAACTTTTCGACCCCTTCACCGCCGAACAGATATCGGACAAGATCGCCCAGCTCCTCACTCCGGTCGGTATGAAGGCCGAGGTGCAGATCATCTACCAAAGCATCGAGGGATTGCACGAAGCCTGTCCCGGCCACGCGGGCGACTGGTACTTTACCGGAAACTACCCGACCCCCGGCGGCCATCGCGTCGTCAACCGCTCCTTCATCAACTTCATGGAAAAAAGCGATGAGAGAGCCTACTAGGCCTTTCCCGAAGAGCCAGAACAACACGTTGTTCCTTGGCTAATATGTTGTCCAGTGATGAAGCCTGTGCTTGCTTGCGGCGCCGCTTTGGAGTGCGGAGACCCCGTCTCCGCTCTTTACGGGTTGGAAAGCGCCGACGGGGTCTCCGCACTCCAGGATTTCATTCTATCTTAATTTCAATTGAGACAGGCACCTCTTGAAATCGCCGGGCAGGGGGGCGGTGGCGCGGATGGTTTCCCCGGTCTTGGGGTGGGGGAAGACCAGGCGGTAGGCGTGCAGCGCTTGGCGCCGTTATTGATGAACAACCAGGGTTGATGGCGTGAGTTCCACCAGTCGGTGGGATGCAAGGGCCTGTTCAATGTTCGGCATGTTGTTTTCAAGCAATTGCTGCAGTGCCTTGTTCGATATGTTGCCCGTGGAGATGTAGAGCAATTTGTAGGGTTTGTCCGAAATCAACAATGATTCGATAAAGTCGGCGTCCTTGGAGATGACAACCCTTTGCTCGTTTAAGGATATTGCGTTGATGCCGCCGTCTTTGGTTTTGTTCTTTTTGGGGAGGTCGAGCGTGTGGACGGAATCATGCCCTTTGGCATTTAGTGCCAAGGACAGCCGTTTCGGCAAATGGGCATCAACCAAGAACTTCATGAGGCCAGTTTGTAGACGCTTTTAACCTGGCTCAGTCTGGAAGCGAACAAGAGGCAGGCTTTGATGTCGGCCTCGTTCAAATCTTCATAGTCTTGAAGGATTTCCTGGGTGGACATGTCGCCACTAAGCAACTCCAAAATCGTTTCCACCGGATATCGCAGTCCCCGGATGCAGGGTTTGCCGTGGCAGACTTCGGGATCGATGGTAATTCTGTCCAATAGGGTTTTCATGGATCTGCTTATACCTCGGCCTGCATTTGCAGGGCAAGGCTATTTCGGGGACGAGTCCTTACAGGATCTTCCCCGATAACCGATAACTGCCTACCGCAGCTTCAACTGCGCCAGGCACCTCTTGAAATCGCCGGGCAGGGGGGCGGTGGCGCGGATGGTTTCCTTTGTCTTGGGGTGGGGGAAGACAAGACGGTAGGCGTGCAGCGCCTGGCGCGGCTGTGCGAGCGACAGCTCGTTGCCGGTTCCCGCATATTTCTTGTCACCCATCACCGGGTGGCGCTTGTCGGCAAGGTGTCGGCGGATCTGGTGGGTGCGGCCGGTTTCGATGCGTAGTTCCAAATAGCTCGCATGCTTGTTCGAGTCGAGCGTCTTGACCAGTGTCGTCGACATGTAGCCTTCGATGTCGGTGCGGATTTCGTTCCACTTCCGGGGGAACTGGCCGATGGTGACGGCGCGGTAGATTTTCATGATGTTGCGACCCTTGAACATGGGGATCATGGCCTTCTTGGCTTCGGCGCTCTTGGCGAAGATCACGCAGCCGGAGGTTTCCTTGTCGAGGCGGTGCACAGCGCAGATGTTCTTGTTTTTTTCCTGCTTCCGGAGCATGGCTTCGACGCTCCCGTCCGACGCGTTGGTCAGGAGAAAGGCCGGTTTGTTGACGATCAGGTAGTCGCTGTCCTGCCACAGGATCGGGATCTTCTTCGGGATCGTTGGTGCGCGCTCTTCGGTGAGAACCTCGATCCGGTCGTCCTCCTTCACGGCATGGTTCTTCATCCAGATCCGCTTGCCGTTCACCAGCACCCGCTTGGCATCCAGGGCGGCCTGGGCCTTCTTCTTCGAGATGTCCAGTTCGGTGGCGATCACCTCGAAGAGCCGCAGGCCCTCCTGCTTGTATTTCACGGTAAAAAATTGCTTGGTCATAATATTCATCCCTAAACGAGGAGCTTCTTGCAAAACCTCTCTTGGTGTGGTGTGTGCTTCCCGTCTGCGGGAGCACGCTTTTTTGCAACACGTTGAGTTCGAACAATGCATGCTCCATCGGAATGGAAGCACGCGCCACATCATTCTGTTCCAATTATTCTGTTTGAATCCTCCTGCTGCGGAACCTGGCGAATGGTATATTGGATGGAGTCCCTCTTTTTCATGCCTGCACTTTGCTGTCTTTGTGCATGCACATCAAGCTTTCATGCCGAGTGGAGCCGCTTGCAAAACCCCTCAAAGGTGTAGTACGCGCTTCCCGTCTGCGGGAGCGCGCTTTTCCATGCAACATGTTCCGAACGGATGCGCGCTTCATCGGAATGGAAGCGCGCGCTACACCGTTGTGGGTTTGGCCGAGGTTTTGCAAGTGACTCGAGTGCCGCACCGTTTCCGTATCAGCTCTTTTCCGCCAGCCAGATGGTATGCCGTCGGCCTTTCGTGCCGCGTGCGCGCACGGTGACTTCCTCCACCTTAAACCCGGAGCCGCGCAACCGCTTGGAGAACGACTTGTCCGGTTCGGCCGACCATACGGCCAGG
>JBDLHZ010000251.1:0-4297 GCA_039715135.1 Verrucomicrobiota bacterium | reverse complement strand
GATAATTATCCATTGCAGACGGATTCCTTTTCCTTTCTCCTTGCATCGTGAGCATGTATAGCACATTCTGTACAAGATGAGGGGCGGGTGATATCGCAGTGAGGGTTGACAGGAAGAAAAAAGGAATGGTTGTGACGAGGGTCTTAAGGTTCATACGGACAAATCTCTTGGTATTCATTGTTTTGCTCGGTATGTCTGGCTGCCGGACGGCTGGCGCGGATAATCTGGTTTCGAACGGTGGCTTTGAAGCAGGTCTGTGGGAAAGGAATGGCAATCCCGAACGGGCTGTGCTCGATATCGAGCATTTCCGGCAGGGCGAACAGGCCTTGAGATTGGCGGGCAGTGCCGAAGGCGTATCGTTGGGGACTATGGTTGCACCGCTCAAGCCGGGACGGAAGTATCGCATCTCCGCGCAGGTCAGGACGTGGCAACTCAAGGATAGTGCGCTGTATGCCAAGCTTTTCGTTGCGGAACCGGGATGCAAGGAACCCCGGCCCATTGGGTATTGGTACAAGGAAGTGGGCGAGCCGGGATTTGTCGGGCCGGCGGATGTCGAAAAGAAGATCCTTTTGTGCACAGGAGGGTCGTTTGATTGGCGCACGATCCATACGACACTGGAGCCGCTCACGGAAACATTGGACGGGCAGTCGGAATTCTATCTGGAGATTGGGTTGAAGCCCAACAGCGCCGCCGGTCCGCGATCCGATGTAGACAACCTCAATGAGCAGGAATATGGCTGGCTTGGCAATGTCAGCCGCGAGGCCGGCAATAGCGGGGTCGCATGGATCGATGATGTGCGCATTGAGGAGGTTGGCGTCTGGCCCGATCCGGGGCCGTTCGGTGGTGAAATCAATGTAAAGGGCGAAATCGGCGGCACGACCTATTTCCATGGGCGCGATGCCGAACTGGAGTTCAAGCTAACGGATTTCGATCCCGAAACCATGCAGGCCGCCTATCGCATCCGCGATGGTTGGGGAACCCTCGTTGCGGAAGAATCCTTTGTTCCGGTCAAGGTTGGGGAAACCAATTTTGTCCATGCACTGAAACGCGGCGGCCTAGGCTACTTCGACATTCAGTTGCTGGTTCGCAAGGACGGCAAGGAATACATGCCGGACGAAACGAGCTACGGCGTGCTGGCAAAGGAAACCCCCGACTACTACGAGGCCGATATCGATTCGCCGTTCGGTTTGTGGGTCGTTGTCGGCGAGCCGGTCGAGGGCGAGATGAGCTTCCGCGATATCGGCGTGAAGTGGACCAGCGGCTCGCTGACCTGGTACCACTGGAAATGGGTTGACGGAAAGTATGAACAGTACCAGCCAAACTGGGCCCAGAAAGAGGTGGGCCGCTTCCGTCCGCAGAATATCGCGTATTATGCCACGACCATCATGCGGACTACGCCGAAGCGGCTCAGCTCCCAACCCGATTCGCCGCACTTTGCGACCTATCCGCCGAAGAGGCTTTCCGACATGGACGACTATATCGAACGCAACTTCGAGGTCCACGAGGGCTATCCAAAGGCATGGGGCTGCCTGAATGAAACGAGCTACGCCTGGAATTGGCGCGCGGATATGCAATCCCTGATCGATTTCCATCAACATTTTTATGATCAATGCAAGAAGCTTGATCCCGGCTGCGTTGTCGTCGGGCCGGCCGCTGGCTCGTGGAATGTTCCCTATGCTGAGAAATTCCTCGCGGCAGGCGGTGCATGCACGGTCGATGAAGTGGATGTCCACTTTAACTCGCAGGCCGGCGACATGGAAAACATGGATTTTACGGGCAAGCTGCGTGAACTGAAAACCGCCATGCGGAAGCACAGCGGTGAAAAACCCATACGGATCGGTGAGTTTGGCTTTTCAACGCCTACCTGCCCGGCTGCACCGAGCTCAACCAAGCCTGGCGGATGGTCAAGGGGTTTGTGCTGGGCATCTCGGAGGGCGTGCATGTGATGACGTACCACAACGCGTTTTTCTACCTCCCGGATGACAAGAACGTGTGGAACAGCGGCACGAGCCTCATCCATTACGACCGCTCGATCCTGCCCGGATACGTGGCCTATGGCGTAATGACCCGGCAACTGTACAAGTCGGACTATGTGGGGCAACTCAAAGGGTTGCCTGAAGATTGTGCCAGTCATGTGTTTACCAAGGGGGACAGCGCGGTTGTTGTCGCGTGGCAGAAGAACAAAAGCAAGATTCCCGCATGGTGCAAAGGGCCGATGGAGATCGTGCCGCAAGAGCCGAAAAACGCGCGGATTCCTGTCCGGGGCGAAAGCGCCCGCGTGGTGGATCTGTTCGGGAAAACACAGGATGTCGCGGTTCAGGACGGCCATATCGATGTGGAACTGGGCCTTGCGCCGGTATACATCCATGTGCCGCTTAAAGCCCTGAAAACCATGCAGTCGGCAGGGATTAAATAGGAGATTGACGTGAAAAAACCAGAAGGTGCCAACAAGGGAACGGCGGTAGCGGAAGAACCGGTCTCGCGGGAAAGGCTGCTCGCCGCAGGGAAGGCCGGGCTGGATTATCTCGTAAGATCCCAGATGATGGATGAATACAGCGCCGATTACGGGCGCTTGCCGTTTGACTACGATCTCGTTGCCGGCAAGACCATGGGGTGGACCATGAACTGGGGAACCGGCATTGCCGTCGAAGCCTTGCTTTGCGGCTATCGCGCCTTTAATGAACAGGTATATCTTGATACGGCCGAGCGCGCTGTTTCGTTCATGAAGAGCCTTCAGGTGCTTGACGCGGCGGATCCGGTTGGCTTTGGCACATTCCGCGAATACACCCCCCAGTGGAACTTGTCGCACCCGCGCGATGCGCTTACGGCCGCCGCAGCGATGTTGACATGGGTGGAGGTCACAGGCGATGAGGATGCCGCCCGGCGCGTCAAGCTGTTTGCCGACTGGTTTTGCCGCGAGGCCATGCAGGACGGCTACCCGCGCTGGTCGGTTTCCCTCGATCCCGACGTTCCGTCCATGCCCGAATGGTACGGTTCGTTCCACAGCGGAAGCGCCTTGTTTTTTGCGCGCTTGCTGCAGGATCAGCCGTGCGCCGAGTATCACAAAGTGATGTGCGACATCCTTGACCGCTACAACCGCCACCATCTCGGCCCGGATGGGCGCGTCACAGTGATTCGCGACCGCAAGACAAACGATCCGCTGGATGGCCATGCCGATGAAAAGCACTCGAACCGCGAGTGGGAGGTCATGCATGTCTACAACGATGACTTCGGGGCGTTGGCCAACCTTGCGGCCTGGAAGCTTACGGGCAACGACAGCTATCGCAATGCCGCAAGGCGCTTCCTGACATTCATGGCCGCCGAGCAGCGCGCGGATGGCGGCTTCGGCCCGAAAGATCACTCGGTGCACAGTGCCGGCGGAACCGTGTTGCTGGAAATGCTTGCCGCAAGAACCCTGGGTCTGGACTATGTCTCGCGCGAGACGATTCGGCAGGCCGCCCGGTATCTGCTGAATATTCAAGTCGTGGCCGATTCGTTTGCGAACGGCGGGTTTATCGGCTACCAGTCGGACTATAGCTTGACCGGTTCGACCGTGTCCATGCGCTCCACGGCCTATGCAATCACCGCCTTCCTGCACGAGCATACTTCGGCGCACCTGAATATATTTTCAAAATAAACAGATTTTCATCATGTCGTATCAAGATGGATGGGCGCCTTGGCCGTCACGCCGCATGGGGAGGCGGCGGAGAGGGACTTCCTACACGAAAACTTGTAGGGCGAGCCTCTCCGGTATTCTGGAGGGCTTGCGTTAATGGCCGAAAAGACGAAACTCCGGTTTTCCTTGGACAAGTGAAGTGGAATGGAGTCCGCCGGACTACGCTGCGGCAAGTGTGATGTGCCGAGGGAATAATGGGCCGCCGGTTTTCAATGCGTCTCGGGCAATATCCCGGTTTGAGCGCGCGGTGGATTCGGAACAAGTCGAACTGAAAAGGAAGGAGACCTCTCCGTTCCGGCCCCTATTCCGGATTGAAATCTACCGCCTTGGGCTTTGAGCGGGGGCATGCCGTAGGCATCGGTGAAGCAGTGGGTGAAATAGGTGGCGCTTGAAAAGCCGCAGTCGTGCGCGATGGCCTTGACGGAATAGTCCAAATATTCGTGTCTATTTGTGTCCATTCGTGGTTCTCTACTGCCGGATTTAGGATGAATGAGAAGCATGACGGTGAAAACTAAACTACAGATTCTTTTTCTGGGCGGATCCTTGCTCTGTGCAGGCGGCTGTGTTGCGCCGGGTTCAAATGAAACCGGCGGATTCCGGGTTGCGCCCTATGTGCAGAAT
>JBDLHZ010000250.1:0-4299 GCA_039715135.1 Verrucomicrobiota bacterium | reverse complement strand
GAACAGCTCGACCATACGGCAAAACTCATGGAAGAGGTGGGCTTCAACATGGCCTATATCGCAAAGTATTCCCCGCGCACCGGCGCCCGCTCCGCCCGCTGGGACGACGACATTACGCCGCAGCAAAAGAGCGAACGGCTGGCCAAGCTCGGCGCAATCCTCAAGCGCACTTCGTTGGCGCACAACGAGGCGATGATCGGCAAGACCTATCGCGTGCTTGTCGAGCGCGCCGACAAGCGCATGGAAGGCGCGTTGGCCGCACGCACCGAGGGCCGGTTGCCCGTCCGGATACTCAACGCCCCCGAAGAGCTGGTCGGCACCTTCCAGAATGTGGAAATCACCTCCGCCGCCGAGCTGTCGCTGACCGGCAAGTTGAATTCCTAGAGCAACTTCATTTTTCAGGGGAGTTGGAGTTCCGGTTCGGTGCAGGTTTTCGTATCTACTTTTCCGATCCGTACTTTGGGCTTTCCTCGGCAACCATGGCCGTTGCGCTGGGCGGGGATGCCATCCTTAAGCCGTAGGTTTCCCGAATGGCATCGGCATCGGCATGGATGCGATCCAATGCGCAGGCGGTGTCCATCGCCTTGGTTTCGCGGTAGACCGCATGCTTCCAGTCCCATGAATCGCGCAAGGCGCGTGGAATGGTATCCTTGCTATTCGCTTTCTTCTTCATCTTCCACCTCCAAGGGCGATACGATGCGCGGCGACCGCCAATAGCCTTCCGCTTGGTTCACGACCGCAAAGCGGGCTTCCCGCTGGATATTGGCCAGATGCTTGAAATTCCAAGACAGTAGCACATCCATTTCGAAGACGGTCGCATAGGCAACATGCAGGGCGTCGTCGCGCTTTTTTGCGGGAACAATTCCTTGTTGCAAATACGCGTCGGCAAGGCGAACCACTTCGTCGTCGCGGTTGCGGGGGAGCATGGCAACATCGTGTTGCTGCAAGACTTTCATATGCCGTTGCCGCCGCTCTGGGTTGGGGTCGTTGTCGAGTTCCCGAAGCAACACATCCGAACCGTACAGGTCGTTCCGGTTTGCATATTCGGCAAAGAACTCCTCTGTGACCCTTCGGAAGTCCGGTGCATCATCCGCATAAAGAAAATTTATGACGGACGTATCGAGATATATACGCAACCTCCTCATGCCCCATACCATACCCAATCCAAAGCCCGCAGACACGAAAAAAGTGGAACGATGCCATCGGTTTGAATTGGGGTGTTCAAAAAAATTGCATTCGAGGAGATCGTCGTTGTTTAATATGTTTTCATTTCAATAGGGCTTCACTGATTGGAATTTGTACAAGGGGGGGGAGTTGGACATGGCATTTCATGGCGATAAGAAAGAGGGCACCTGGCTGCTGGCCGATGCCGAGAACAGGTTGAAGAACTGGCTGGTACCGAAGGTGCCGAAGAGGGTGGAAACCTACCACCTTACGCTGACCACCTTGCTGTGGTGCGCGATGATTATCCTGTTCAGCTTCATGGCGCGCCATTGGATCCATTTCCTTTGGGTGGTTTCGTTTGCCATTTTCGGGCAATACATCACCGACCTGCTCGACGGCGAGGTGGGGCGGCGGCGCAATACGGGGCTGATCAAGTGGGGCTACTACATGGATCATTTCCTCGACTACCTGTTCCTCTGCTCGATCCTCATTGGCTACGGCCTGATGGTGGAGGATCATAATAAATACTTGCTCTTCTACATCCTCGCGCTCTTTGGCGCGTTCATGGTCAACTCGTTCCTCTCCTTCGCGGCGACCGGCGCGTTCAAGATTGCCTACATGGGCATAGGCCCGACCGAAGTGCGGTTGATCTTCATCATTGTTAATACGCTGATCATCTTTTTTGCCGATAATGTTGAGATTGCCAGGGTGCTGCCGATCGTGCTGGCGGGTGCAACCTTTGCCCTGTTTGCGACGGTCTACCAAACCCAGAAGCAGCTGTGGAAAATCGATATGGAGAACAAGCGCAATGCTGAAGAATAAGCGACTCCTGCTCGTCACGATATTGCTTGTGCTGCTCGCGGTGGTTGTGCTGGGCATGAAGATCGCCTATCCCGCACACCGGTTGGTTGCCTTTGCCCTGCTCGGATTGGGCTGGATTCCCCTGATCGCATCCTACCGCATTAACCGCCGCCTGCTGCGCGTCCAAAAGGCCATCATCAAGAAAAAGACCCGGCCAGTCCTGCCGCATGCCGTCGTTGCGCTGGTACTGCTCCTGGCCTTCTATGTTGCATGGGCGCTGTTTCCCGTGGAAAAAAGCCCGCTTTCCGACATGGCGCCGGAGCAGCTGCGCACCGGAATCCAGTCCGATCTTGAGGGCTACCTGATGCTGCAAACCGCCGCCGACGACTTCGTGGATACCTTCAAGGAAAATGGGTTGCTCAGCCGCAAGGTCGGCAACCTGTCGCGGGAAGAACGGAAAACCATCCGAAGCCTGTGGCGCGACGGGGCGATGGCGTTTCTTGAATTTGATTTGCTCAAGGGAAAATACAAGGGCTTCTACCAGATCGACTATGTCGCTGAACCGGCGTTGCACTCCGACGCCTTCCTTCTCGCCTACATGGCCTATATTGCCCAGTACAATGCCTGCCTCAAGATCGTCGGCCTTGTCGGCGGCAACGAATTCATGGAAACCCTGCTCAACGAAGAGGGTGAGGGCATCCCCGCCGACAGCTATTTCTTCATGAAGCAGCGGCTGACCAACCCCAACGTGATGCTGCGCCTCAATGCGGCGGCGGCCTACCATGAACTCGTAAGGAAAGACATCACCTTTGATCCGGCCATTGTGGCGGACTTCAAGGAGCGGCGGAAAAACTATGTCCAGTCGCTGGGCGCCAATGCCGATATATTTGTCGAAAACCCGCTGGCGATCCTCGAGCGCGCCGCATTTGAAACCATGCTGCCGGTGCAAAAGAGCGTTGCCGTGCAAATGAGCCATATCCGCACCGCCAAGCGCGACTATCTCATCACCCCCGGAATCCTGGATGGCTACCGACCCCGCCTTGAGCCGGGCGACATCCTGATCCAGCGCCGCAACTGGCACATGACCAATATCGGCATTCCCGGCTTCTGGCCGCACGTCGCCCTCTATGTCGGGACACCCAAGGAAATCGATGCCTGTTTTGGCGACCTCGGGTTCCAGCCGCTGGAAACCATCAAGGCGCTTTATCCCGATGTCTTCGAGGCGCTGGAAAAAACAGATGAAGACGGTTTTCCGGTTCGCGTCATCGAAGCCATTCGTCCGGGCGTGGTCTTCCAATCGCTGGAAACCAGTGCGCGGTGCGACTATCTCGGCGTCATCCGCCCCAACCTGTCCAAGGCTGAAAAATTCAAGGCGCTGCTCGCCGCCTTTTCGCATTTCGGCAAGGCCTACGACCTCAACTTCGATTTCACCACCGACAATGCGCTTGTCTGCTCCGAGCTGGTCTACAAGGCATATAGAACCGCAGGCGAACTTCCGCTGGAACCGGAAATCATAAACGGCCGCCGCTTGCTTCCGCCCAACCGGTTGGCGGAACAAGCCGTCGCCGAGATGGGCGAGGGCGGGGCATTTTCCTTTGTACTATTCCTCGATGCCGTCGAAAAGAGCGATACCATCGTTGCGCGGGACGAAGACGCCTTCAAGGCCAGCTGGCAACGCCCCAAGTGGGACGTCATGCAGAAGTAGAAGCATGGCTTGGATTTGTAAGCCGGTTTGGCGAGGACACGAAAAAAAGACTCTTCACAGAACTACGCACCCCCGCCGTGAAGCGCCCTGTTTCTATACCTCTAGAGGTACGGGACGATTTCAATAAAAAACCATTGCAACATATTGGCATAACGTATGTTACAAAATCTACTATCCCATACGTTTGAACGTATGGAAATACAGGAGGTTTCCATGATGCAAGTCGTTTGTGCTGTGCTGGATGCATCGCTTAATGCCCTTTCCGAGGAGGACATTGGCATAGAGGCGGAACCAACCGGGTGCTGCCGTAGGTACGCACTTCCGTGAAGAACCAAGAAAGGCGGCCCGTTCGAGCCGCCTTTTTTGGATCAAGCCATCGGAGTTCAACCCTTGACCATCTTGTTGATCGCCGCTTCGGCCTGTGCCCAGTATTCGCTGGGATCTTTGCCGAATCTGTCGTTCTCGGCGGCAAAGTAGGCGGCCTGCTCGATCATGGAATAGACCTGCTCGGCGGTATACTTCACCTTTGCTGGGGTCTTCTTCTTTGCAGGTGCTTTTTTAGCGGGTGCTTTCTTGGCGGGTGCCTTTTTAGCGGCAGTTTTTTTAGCCGGGGCTTTCTTTGCTACAGC
>JBDLHZ010000249.1:0-4299 GCA_039715135.1 Verrucomicrobiota bacterium | reverse complement strand
CCATGGATCTGGTGGCGGGTGGCTGGACGAACGTGCCGCATTCGGATGCGGTCGGAAATCCCTTCTACACCACCAACCTTGGATATTCTTCGGGATCGAACCTGACGGTGGAAATCTACGTGCAGGGTACCAACAGCGCCGAGTTCTTCAAGATTGTCGGCGAGTAGTCATCGATACGGTAGAGGAAGAGGAGCCCGCCTGTCCCGGTGGACTCCTCTCTCTTTTTTATTGGGATTATTCGTGTCCATTCGTGGTTTATATCCAATGTTGCTTTTTTAGGATTTATTATGGAGAGAGTAAAAAAACGTCTGGAATCCGACGCCCCCTTGACGTGGGTCTTCTATGGGGACAGCATAACCCATGGAGCTCGGCACACCTTTGGGCAACGTGACTATACCGAGTTGCTGGCCGAGCGTATCCGCTTCGAGCTGGATCGCACAATGGATGCCATAATCAATACCGCAATCGGCGGCAACACCACCCGCGATCTCTTGGGTGGCTTCGATTGGCGTGTTGCCCGCTTCAGGCCGGATGTGGTTTTCCTGATGATCGGAATGAATGATTGTAGCGAGGATGACGGGGTCGGCATTGAAGAGTTCGAAAGCAACCTGCTGAAGCTCACGGCGAAGACCACCGATCTGGGCGCTCTTCCCATCCTGCAAACCACATGCCCGATCCTTCCGGGGCAGGCTGCGGATAGAGCCCCCCATTTCAATGCCTATATGGATGTGATACGCAAGGTTGCAGATCTTCAGAAACTTCCGTTGATTGACCACGCGAAATTTTGGCAGGAACATGCGGAAAGCCATTTCTTTTGGATGAGCAACGCATTCCATCCCAATGGACATGGTCACAAGGCGCTTGCGGAACATATCTGTCGCTGTCTCGACATCCATGATGAAACCTTTCCTTCCTGCAGGTTTTTCATTCCATGACTTCGTGGGAGGAAGAGGCGTTGTTGAATTTTATTGGGGCATGAAGCTTCTGCGGAAGCATGTGTAATCAGAATCGAAAAACTTGTCTTGGAGAACGGTTGTGACAGAATTGAATATAGGTGTAATTGGATGCGGTGGACGTGGTGGCGTGGCTTCGCATGCGCATAGGCCGGATAAAGGCATAAAACTGGTGGCTGCGGCCGATATTGTCCGGGAGCATCTCGAAAGCTTCAGAAAGGACTATGGCCCTGATGTCTTTGTTACAAAAGACTATCGCGAGCTTCTGGCGCGTGAAGACATCCATGCGGTTTTTATCACAACCCCGGATTATTTGCATGAAGAGCAGACGCTGGCGGCACTTGACGCGGGCAAGCATGTCTATCTTGAAAAACCGATGGCCATCACCATCGAAGGTTGCGACAAGATCCTGCAAAAAGCGTACGACAAAAAACTTAAGCTGTATCTCGGTCACAACATGAGGCACATGGGCTTTATCCTCAAAATGAAGGAGCTTATTGATTCCGGTGTAATTGGTGAGGTCAAAGCCGGCTGGTGCAGGCATTTTATCGGCTATGGCGGAGATGCCTACTTTAAGGACTGGCACGCTGACCGCACAAAATCAACAAGTCTGCTGCTCCAGAAGGGCGCCCACGACATAGACATTCTCCATTGGCTTTGCGGCGGATATTCCAGAACCGTTTCCGCCATGGGGGATCTGGGGGTGTACAGCCAGATCGCCGACCGGCACGATGGTTCCGAACGTGCCGATGTGAGCTGGCACGACGAAAACTGGCCGCCGCTTTCGCAGAAGGGACTCAATCCGGTCATTGATGTCGAGGATTTGAGCATGATGCTGATGACGCTAGACAACGGTGTGCATTGCTCCTACCAGCAGTGCCACTATACCCCAGATTCCTGGCGGAACTACACGATCATCGGAACCAAAGGCCGAATTGAGAACTTTGGCGATAATCCGGGCGAGTGTGTCGTGAGAGTTTGGAACAGTCGCAAGGCATACAACCCCTATGGCGACGAGCAGTATTTCATGAAGCCCGAAGCGGGATCGCACGGCGGGGCGGATCCGCGGATTGTCCATGAATTTGTCCGTTGGATAACCAAGGGCGGAAAGATCGCCACATCTCCTGTGGCTGCGCGCAACAGCGTGGCGGCCGGTTGCATGGCGACGGAATCCCTGCGCAACGGCGCACAACCTCAATCGGTGCCCGGTCTTCCCCCTGAGCTTGTGGAATATTTCGATAAACCGAGGAACATGTAAATTAGGAAGTCGTATAGCCGTTGCGGGAATCGTGGCGCAGGTTTTCCTGCCTGCGCAGGGCAGACAAGAATGCCTGCCCCACATCCGAGCCATTGCGACTTCAGAATTCGATTCCGATGGCAAGCGTTGAATATGCAATATCGCGGTGTCTATGATATTGAAAGATGGCCATGCGCCGGTTTGTTAGACTGTCTGTGAATAAGTTGGGGTAGGATTCATACTGGTGCGGGATTTTCCGCACTGACAATTGCTGGATGAAAGCATGATTACTTTGCAAAAAAAAAATACAATCTCTGCGGTTCCGCTTGCGGTTTCGTTTGAGCGTGTAACTGCGGTTCCGTTTGACCGTGTGACCATTCATGGCGGCTTTTGGGGTTCGCGAATGGAGACGAATCGCTTGATTACGATTCCGTATGCCTTGGAGAAGTGCAACGACAGCGGACGGATCGGTAATTTCGAGGTTGCGGGCGGATTGAAGCAAGGCGGGTTCGCCGGATTGTTCTATGACGACTCGGATGTGTTCAAGATCGTGGAGGGGGCTTCCTATTCGCTCGTGCTGCGCCCGGATCCCGAACTTGAGGCCGCGCTGGAAGGCCTGATAGAAATCATTGCCGCGGCACAGGAGAAGGATGGATACCTCTATACGGCGCGGACAATCAATGATCCGGCCCACGACTACCCCGGCAAGGCTGAACGCTGGTCCGACATCAAGGATGGCCATGAACTGTACAATGTTGGCCACCTCTACGAGGCTGCGGTGGCCCACTACCGGGCAACGGGCCGACGGATCCTGCTGGATGTGGCCATTCGCAACGCCGACCTGGTTTGCAGCGTCTTTGGCGAGGAGGCCGGGCAGCGCAAGGATGCGCCGGGGCATGAAGAGATAGAAATCGGTCTCGTCAAATTGTATCAGGCGACCGGTGACGAAAAATATCTGCGGCAGGCCGGGTTCTTCATCGACATGCGGGGGCGTTCCGACAGACGCGGGATATTCGGGAGCCACTATCAGGATCACAAACCGGTTGCAGAGCAGGAACAGGCGGTTGGCCATGCTGTGCGTGCGGTTTATCTGTATGCGGGGGTTGCCGATGTGGCGGCCTTGGCGGAGAACCGGGAACTTCTGCATGCCATCGATCGCATATGGGATGATATCGTTTCAACGAAAATGTACCTGACTGGCGGAATCGGATCGCGCCATGCAGGGGAAGCCTTTGGCGAATCCTACGAGTTGCCCAACAAGACCGCCTATTGCGAAACCTGCGCCGCCATCGCGCATGCGATGTTCAACCACCGCATGTTCCTGCTGCATGGCGATTCCCGCTATATCGATGTGCTGGAACGGATCATCTACAACGGTTTTCTGTCGGGTGTTTCGCTGTCCGGCGATCGGTTCTTTTATCCAAATCCTTTGGAAAGCGATGGTGCTTATCCATTCAATAAAGGCGAATCGGAGCGCAAGCCGTGGTTTGAGACTTCGTGCTGCCCGGTCAATACCACGCGGTTCATTCCTTCGATCCCCGGCTATGTCTACGCCGTACGGGATCGGTCGTTATACGTCAACCTGTTTGTAGGCGGGACGGCGCGCATCGCGCTTCCGGACGACGGAGAGGTGGTGATCAGGCAAACAACGCGCTATCCGTGGGAAGGCCATGTCCGGCTTGCCGTAACCCCCTCTGTTGCCGAACGCTTTGCTCTGCACATTCGCATTCCGGGTTGGGCTCTGGGGTGTCCGGTTCCCGGCAATCTCTATCGCTATGAACCCGGCCACGAGGCCGGCTATCAGATAACGGTCAATGGAGAGCCAGTCTGTCCGCCGATTGAAAAGGGGTATGCCGTCATTGACCGCTTTTGGGAGGAAGGCGATATAATCGAAGTTGAGTTGCCGATGCCGGTCAACCGGGTGCATTGCCATTCCAAGGTGGTGGGCAACCGGGGACGCGTGGCGATAGAGCGAGGGCCGCTGGTCTATTGTGCCGAAGGAGCCGACCACGGTGGCAAAGCCTTGAACCTTGCGTTGCCGGAGGATGCGGTGCTGGCTCCGCGGCACGAAAGTTCCCGGCTGGGCGGCATAACCGTTCTCAAAGGGCA
>JBDLHZ010000248.1:0-4316 GCA_039715135.1 Verrucomicrobiota bacterium | reverse complement strand
TTCCGCGCCATGCTTTTCGCGCAGGGCCATCAGCCCCGGCATTTCATATTCCGCCAACTCCATCTCCTTGCGGCCAAACGCGGCCAGCGAAATGTCGGCGATTGCATAGTCCTGTACTTTTTTCTTTCCTGCCATGAGGAAACCTCCGGTTTCTATTTTAGATTTTTGATTTTAGATTGACGATTTGCGGGTCTGCGACAGCTTCTTTCAAGAGAAAGGCCAACGCCGTTTGAGTTCCAAAAATCAAAATTCAAAATTCGCAAATCAAAATTCCTACTGTTTTTTGCCCACCACGATCAGCACCGACAAGTCGGGGGTCGAGCCCGGCAACGAATCAACCACAAGCGGTTCAAGCCCCGCGCCCTTCAGCCACTCGCGGATTTCAAGCGGATCGAACCCGAGCCACTGGTCGGCCCACTCCTCGCGCGCCCATTCATGCTCGTGGCGCACGAGGTCGAGAATGACCAGCTGTCCGCCGGGCTTCAGCCCCTCCGTCGCCAGCCGAACCACATCCTGCGGGTTCGAGGTATGGTGCAGTGCCTGGCTCAGGAAAACCGCGTCGAACGCCTCGCCGGACAAATCCAGCTCTTCGAGAATGCCCACCCGCAGTTCCAGCCGATCCGCAAGGTTGCCCTCGGCGGCCTTTTCCGAAACCAGCTTGAGCATCTTTTCCGACTGATCGAACGCAACGACCTTCTCGGCAAAGCGCGCCAGCAACAAGGCCAACGCCCCTTCCCCGCAGCCGAGGTCGGCGACCGTCTGCCCCGCAAAGCCGGCGGCCAACCCGGCGGCCAGCACCTGCCAGCCCCCGCCCGGCTCTGTGAGCGATCCGTAGCGCCCGGCAATCTCGTCGAAAAACTCGCGGCTCTTCTTGCGGCGCAAATCCAGTACGCGCTCGACCGCCGCCGCATCGCGGTTCGCCACGGGAATCTCCTTCAGGCGATCATTCAAAATCTGCGCAAAGCCCGCATCGCGGAATAGCGGGCCGCGGTTGTAGTAGACCGACGTGCCGTCGCGGCGCGACTCCACCAAGCCGGCTTCGCGCATCGGCTTGAGATGACGGCTAACGGTCGACTGCGGCAGCTCCAGCGCCTGGACAAGCTCCGCCACGGAAAGCTCCGCCTGATCGATCGACCGCAGAATCCGCAACCGCCCCTCGTCCGCCAAGGCTTTGAAAATGTCGAGTATATCACTCACAATCCATATATCCGAATTTCCGGATAAAAGAGTATTTCCCCCGTCCTGTCAATGTTGTTCGCAGAACAAACCCCCATTTCCTCCTCGGCCTTCGTCCTCGTCGTTCGTACTCGATTCCGAGGACGAGGAGGAGGCGCGAGGACGAAAGACGAGTTAATACCCACGCTTTGCGCTTGTTTTTGAACCCGCCAGCCCCGACCGTGTCGGACTTCGTAAACTTTAGGAAACCATGAACGGAAACTCCATATTGCTCGGCCGTGTGTTCGGCATACCGATCCGCGCCCACTTTCTACTACTCATCGCGCTACCGATCATTATGGGATGGTTCTCGAACCCAAGCATGTCTATGCGGCTGCTTGGTGCAATCGGTCTTTTTGCGAGCGTGGCGCTACACGAACTGGGACACTCCGTTGTGGCGCAGGCCAAGGGCAGCCATATCCAGGAAATCGTGCTCTATCCTTTTGGCGGAGCGGCAAAGATTTCGAATATTCCAACCCGGCCACTCGACGAAATCATGGTCGCCCTTGCTGGTCCGGCCGTTTCGCTACTGCTCGGGATCATCGGCATATTTGCGGGCTTCCGAATCCTCGATGCCCATCCGGAAGCGAACCACTACCCACTCATTTTTGAGCTGGGTGCAATCAACGCGGCCTTATTCGTCTTCAATCTATTCCCCGTTTTTCCCATGGATGGAGGCCGGGTGCTGCGCGCGTTGCTCGCCAGAAAAAAAGGGCGGCTCACCGCCACCCGGATCGCCGTCACGGTCGGAAAATATTTCTGCCTCGTTTTCGTAATCTACGGCCTGCTCAACATGCGGTTCCTTTTGGCCTTTATCGGCGGCTATATTTATTTTGCTGGCCAACAAGAATACCGGATGGTGATGATGGAGCAGCAGGCGAACCGCTTTAGTGGATCCCGGGATGGGCACATCGATGTGGAAGTAAGTCCGCCGCCCTATGCGAACAGCGGAAGCGGATCGCCTCTGTCGAAATTGCGCAACCTATTCCGCCGCTGAGTCCGTCTGCGGTTGCTCCTGGAGCGGAATATACATTTCGTTCTGCTTGGATTGCTTGCGGGCGACTTGCTCCAGATACCAAAACTGCCAGATCGCGATAAAAACCAGAATCACTACGGTTCCAATCAGCAACCCCATCCAGAATCTCTTCTCGTTTTTCGGCTTTCGCAGCAAATGGAGCAGGCGGCGAAACCCGGAGTTCTTGCTCCGCCGCCGCCGATTTCCGGTTTCGTCAAACACCTCATTGCTTGAGGAGCGTCGACGCCGCCGTTTTTGCTTGGTTCCAGTAACGGGCATCGGTTGTCGGTTTTTATAGATATCAGTGTCTGACATGTCTAATCCGTTCGCTAAAGTTCGGAAGGTAGCGCAAACCAACAATCGCGTCCAACCCTATTCCCCATCCAATCGCCAATTATGATCTTATGCGCATATGCGCATAAGATCATAATTGAAAGATAAACAGGAAGGCTTGTTGGAACGGCCTGGTTTATCCATCCAATAGCTGGGTGGTTCTTTGGATCACCCCGCGGTTTCCGGCCACCACCTTGGCCGCGCGCTGCCCGAGCGATTCCCTGCCGGTCGGATCGAGAACAAGCGATTCAATCGTGGAAGCAAGCATTTCAACATCATCAACCTGCTTGATGGCCTCGTGCTTGAGGAATTCCTCCATGACTGCCGGAAAGTTTTCCATATTGGGGCCCACCACCACCGCCTTGCCGCACATCGCCGGCTCGATCGGATTTTGCCCGCCGTGCTCCAGCAGGCTTTTGCCGACAAAAACCATGTCCGCCACGGAATAGAAGTTGCGCAATTCGCCGGTTGTGTCGACCAGAAGCACATCGGGCTTTCCCGGCTTTCCATCTTCGACCTGGCTGCGACGGACAAAAGAGAGTTGCTGCTCATTCAAGCATTGGATCACCTCGTCGGAGCGCTCGACGTGGCGCGGCACGAGTACGAGAAAAAGTTTCTCATTCCCGGCCTTGAGCTTCTTGTACAGCTCGCACAATACGGCCTCCTCGCCCGGCCAGGTGGAGCCGCCGAGCAGGACAACGGCATCGTCCGGCACATGGATTTTCCGCATGGCCTCCCGCACAACCTGTTCGCCGGCGGGGTCGCGTTCGGCGACATCGAACTTGACGGTTCCCATCACATGCACGTTTTCGGATGGCGCGCCGATACCGACCATCCGTCCGGCATCGACCTCGCCCTGCACGCAGATCGGGTGGATCCGACGCAACACATCGGTCGTAAGCGACTTGAGCTTGCGGTAGCCCTTGTACGACTTTTCCGACATGCGCCCATTGATCAGCGATATGGAAATGCCCTGCTTGTCAGCCAAACGGATCAGGTTGGGCCAAAACTCCCCTTCGACCAAAATCAACCGGACAGGATCGACAATGCGCAGCACCTTCCTGATTATGACCGGTAGGTCGACCGGGAAATAAAACAGCACATCGCGCGGATCGATTTCCTTGCACGCAATGGCATGTCCGGTGGAGGTTGTCGTACTCAGTGCAAAATAGGCATCGGGATGCGCGACGCGGTAGGCCTTCATAAAACGCAAAGCCACATAGATTTCGCCCACGCTGACCGCATGCACCCACACCCGGCGATGCTCCCGCAGCCGCGCCTTGGTATTTGTTCCAAAATGGCCGATGCGCTGTTCAAAGTGCTGGAAATACCCCCCCCGGCGAACCATGCGCGAAATAAACTTCGGCAGCATGAACAGGAATACCACCGGAAACAGCAAATTGTAGACAACCCAAAGCATCCGGGGATATTACGCAAAAAACGCACGAACTCAAACACGCTTTCTAGCGGCATTTCAGCGCCGGAACGAAAAAATCCCCGATCGCATTGCGATGGATTCAGGAATTTCACGAATTACCGGTTGCGAGTAATCGAGCCTCCACCTTGCGGGTGGAGCCATGTGTGGTTAATAAAAAACCGCCCTTGCCCCCGTCTTTGGGGGAGAGCCCGATCTTTGCTTCACAAAGAGCGAAGCATGGTCGGGGCGACTGGATTCGAACCAGCGACTTCTACGTCCCGAACGTAGCGCTCTACCAGGCTGAGCCACGCCCCGTTTGACCAAAAGAAGAGCGTA
>JBDLHZ010000247.1:0-4324 GCA_039715135.1 Verrucomicrobiota bacterium | reverse complement strand
GCCGGAGCATGGGTGCCTGCGACAAATTCCCCGACAGTCAATGGCGATTCAAAGTCTACGGTTGGAAGAGAGGGGCCGGTGGATACCAGCTCGAGATTGTCGACATATACATCTGCATTATCCCTGGCTTCCATCTGCAAGACATTCACATATGGTGTGGTTACCCTGAAACCAAAAACCGGAGCTCCGCCGCTCGTAAGGGGCGTGCCATCCAGCTTGGCCACAAGCTGTTCCTTAACGACGTCAAACTCGAATGCCAGTGTATGGTTGATCCCCATGGTTAAGGTTTGATCCAAAATATGGCTGGCACCATCGTAAAGTTCCATGCTGCCATCTTCTTGAATAGTGAGAATCCAAGCGTTGTGCCATATCCCATCGTCATATCCAAATCCTTGGACACGAAAGAAATCGCCACCACCATCATAGTTGAAATCCAACGACATGATTCCCTTCCCGCTCACTTCTTCGAATCCATACGAGACATTAAAGTTGACGGCATTACTGAAAATCCGGGCACTCTGGTTGCCCAACGGACCGAACGGGTCGGTGCCGCCCACCCCGGAATCGTCCACAATGTTTATTTTCATGTCGGGGCTCCAGACCTGCGCACCGACATCAAGATTCGTGTCCACTCCAGACACATACTGACCCACCGTCAATCCTTGGAAATCCTGAAGCGTAATCGCATGCGAAAAACCAACCAGCCCCATCGCAGCCAACAAAACCAAACCCCATTTCATCCTTCTCATTTTTTATTCCTCCTTGCTTTCATTTGATCCCGCAAAGCCTGTGGCGATGCGGGGTTTCCCTTGTTCCGGTTCCGTTGCGCCGACCCCAACCTGTTGGCCTCCGCCGGGCTACGGGAACCCCTTGCAATAAAAAAGAGTACAGTCCGGCGGAAAATTTGTGAATGGCAACTCCGCCGATTTTTTTTACATTTTCGCCAACGCAAAAAAACCCGGTTTCGGCGGGATTATACGGAATTAATCTGAATGGAATTGTTTCTCACACAGAGCCACATGATTGAGAGTGGATAGCGAGCAATTTCCACAGAGGGCAAGGCAGCCGAAAAAACCGTGTTCTTGAATCGTGCCTTCGGCACTATTTTGCTGTGCAAAATTATTTATCGCTTCGCTTTCAGGTGACTTAGTGACTTGAGCGAGCGATCACGGAAGCGGCCAGCGCGTCGGTCTGCTCGATCAGATAGACGGGAAGCGACAACAATGGATAGGAGTACTTCTGCCCGGTGGGCAGCGTGCCTTCCACCTGAACAAAGGAAGGCAGGTCGAGGTTGAAGCGCACCGCCAGCGGACTCTCATGGGTCTTCATGAACTGGTGCAGGGAGCGCAGCGTTCCGGTCTTGCCAGCCTTTACCTCAATGGGAACAACATGCGAACCGACGCCAATGAGATAGTCGACTTCCGCGCTTGAGGTAGGCCGTTCACGAACCCAGTAGTGCAGCTCGGGTTGCCGGAACATCTGCTGCCGATAAAGAAGATGCTGTCCGACAAACTGCTCGCAAACCGCCCCCGAATTCGCCAGCATCAAGTCCACCGTCTCCAAATCGGCGGCGTTAAGCCCGAGTGCGCCCAGCACGAGTCCGATATCCAGGGAGAGGGACTTGAACACCTTGGGATTGACCTGGGCTCCCAATGGAAGACCCTGGGCCGCGGCATGCCGCACCCTGTAGCACAGGCGTGCCAGCTCCAGCATGTGAAGGGCACGGTCGAGGTCGGCAGCGCGAATATCCCTGGAAATGTTTACATACTTCAGCTTCTGTCCTATCAACCGTGGAAGTGCCTGGAATGCGGCAAGCAAGTGGCGCCGATTGATTTTCGCCCCGTACTTTGCGAAATCATCCGTGAACGTCTGCAGGATGCCCTGCCTGGCCCTGTCGGACGCCAGATGGTCGCCGGTGTCGATATAATTGCGCATGGACTCCGGCATGCCCCCCACAACAAGGAACTCCCTTAAGCGGGCGACAAGGCGCCGGTGTATCCCGACCGGGAACTCCTCGCCGGGCGCATACGCTTTCATGAAATCCACCAGGCCATGGTCCCCGGCGGCATCAAGGAACTCGGTAAACGTCAACGGCCCCAGGTGCATGTACTCGATGCGCCCGACAGGCATCGAAAAATCGTGGTCCTCCAGAACGAACTCCAGCAGCGATCCGGTAGCGACCACATGCAAATCGGGAAGCTGCTCATGAAAGTAGCGCAACCGCGCCAACACATCGGGGGCCGCCTGAATCTCATCCAGAAAGAGCAGCGTTTTTCCGGGGCGGATCGACCGACCATAGTGCGCCTCCAGCAATTTGACGGTGGCGCCAACTTCAGCCTTTCCAAAATACGCCGCCACATCTGCTTCATTCTCAAAGTCCACTTCGACCAGATCGTCGAAATTGCCCTGCGCGAATTGACGGACCAGGAACGTCTTTCCAACCTGACGAGCCCCACGGATTACGATCGGTTTCCTGTCGCTTCGATTCCGCCACGCCTCCAGATATTCAATCGCATTGCGTTTCATGCCCCATCCCCCGTGCCGAGTTCATCCCTTGCCTGACTTGACCATCATGTGCGCACATTATTACAGGTAATCGCATCTCCACAAGGATATTATTACAGGTAATTTGCGTCAAATGGTTTCGCCGTGCTCCATGCGGCGGCGGTAGGTGAGCGGCGAGATGACCCGGTGGTGCTTGAACCAGCGCGAGAAGCTGCATTGATCCTCGAACCCGAATTCCTCGGCGATCTCGCCTATACTACCGGTTTGGTGCAGCAGCGCGTTGCTGACCCTGCCGAGGCGCTGCTCGTTCCAGTACCGTTTCGGGGAACAGCCGAATGCCTGCCGGAAGAGGCTGTTCATGCGGCTGATGCTCAGGCCGACGTCGCGCGCCAGTTCGGGCGCATGGAATTCCGTGCATTCGGGAGACCTCAGCCGGGCGTAGAGGCGCTGCAGGCGCGGATCGACGGGTTCGGGGTGGAACGCACGCACATCCGCATGGAGCCAATGGCCAAGAACCGCTTCATGGGCCACCAGGGATGGATTGACCGATCCGTCATGGCACTTTCCCTTCTCGAAATAGTCCCTTAGGATGTCGCACTGCTGCACGCTGCGCTCGAAATGGTCCGGCCTGAAGACCACCGGCAAGACCCAGTGGTCCTCGATGGGATCGTCGGCGGCGAGCCATATCCGGTAGTGGATATTCATCATGCGCCAGTGGGTCTCCCGGACAAGAACATATTCGGTGAAGGGGGGCACGGCAAAGACCATGCCCTTCTCCAGGGGATAGGATTTACCGCCGACAACTACGCTTCCGCGGCCGCGCACCACATGGACGAGGTGGTGGTCGTCGTAGATCCAGACCTTGCCCTCCCCTCCCGGTTTGTAGCGCTGGTTGGCAAACTTGATGAACTCGAAGCGGTGGTACGCCAGATCCGCATGCATTTTGCCTGTTTTGATTGCTTTATTGTCCATGGGTTGAAACCTCTATTTTGGTTCTCCTCCCTCTTCCCGGGCCAGCGAATAATCACGCTGGTTTTCGGGCGTATGCCCGCCCTTTCCGTAGGCGCCGGGCGTGGTCGATTCCTTTTCGAGCGGAATGAAGGTCTTCGTCATTTCCGCACCGTCCACGTCAAAACGGTAGAAACCGAGCGTGTCGTCGCCGTCGGGCCACTTGTCGCCCCACTGGCGCAATGCGATGCCGGGCGCCAAATCAAAGTGGATGCCTTCGACCGAGTGGTCCTTGCGGCAGTGGATATGGCCGGTAAGCACACGCTCGGCATCGGTGGCCTTGAAGACCTCCATCATCCGGCTTTTGCCCGGCTCGCTGATACTGAAGTACCATTCGTAGTATTCATCCGGGTTTTTGATGTCGAAGTTTCCTTCATCGGGACGGTCGACGAACAACGCGTAGTGCATCATCCAGATATGGTGATCGGCACGGGGCTGATCTTTCTGCGCCTCCAGCCACTTCCACAGCTGTTCCTCCTCCGGAAGGCCGGAGTTGAGCAGCATGTCGCAGAACCCGGATACCCGCAGGTTCTTATGAATAATACTCCAGTTGCTTGGACCGAAAACTGATTCGAACTGCGCCAGGCTTTCGGGCGTGATGCAGATTTCGAGATCGTCGCGCTCCGGATAGAAGCATCCCTGCACCTTTGTATGCTTGTTGCCGGCATCCATGTTGCCGGGAATCACATGATACGGGATATTCATGCCATCGAGTTCGGCCTTCATATCTTCGAGCTCCCACCTGTGGACAAACCCGTCGCGGGTCAGGTCGCCGCCAATCAGCAGCAGCTCCGGTTCCTCTGCCAGAATT
>JBDLHZ010000246.1:0-4325 GCA_039715135.1 Verrucomicrobiota bacterium | reverse complement strand
GTTTTGATCCATCATTTCAATGACCTTTGTCCTGTTGTCTTTCAGTGTGATACGTCTGCTGCGGGAAACATCTTTGCAAAAAATCAAAAAAAGTGCATGTAAAAAATCAATAGTCAGGTTTGTTGTCGCAAAACCACGCTGAACTGCTAGCTTGGGCAACCGATTCGCAACACAACGGAGGGGATGACCATGAAGAAAAGTATCTTGTTTGTATTGAGCGGCTTGGTGCTGACCAGCTCATGCCAAGGAAAAACCGACATGCCGAGTAAAGAACAACAGTTGAAGGATCTGCAGAAGAAGCAAATCCTCGTTGCCATGTGGGGCTGGGCGCCCGATGAAATCGGCCCCGCCGCCAAAAGATTCGGCTACGAAGTGGTCAACCAGCCGCAGAACAACGAGATCGACAAGCACGCCAAGGATATCCCGGTCTGGATCGAGAACGACTACGACATGATCGTCCGTCCGCATCTCTACGATGCCCGCGACCCCTTTGATGCCGAGCAGGTCAAGAAGGCCTACTCCGAGGTCGAAAAGGTGATCCGCTACCACGAGAAGAACAACCCGCGCGCCGTGGCCTACGTGCTCCAGTGGGGCATGTTCGGCGAAGGCGGGTTCGAATGGGGCTACAAGTTTTCGGACAAGGCGAAGAAGGCGTTCAACGATGCCGTGGGCACACCGGACGAGCCGCTTCCCGAAGGTCCCGCGCCCGGCGTTCCCGGATCGATGCGCTGGATCCAATGGCTTGAATTCCGTGCAAAATTCCTAAGGCAGTTCCGCACGGAGTTCCTTGAGCACGCCAAGCAGTTTACCGGCAAGCTGGTTGGCACATGGTGCGAGGTCTACCCCACGGACAACTATATCCTGAACATGGGCGATGCGCCGGGGGCGGACTTTGTGTTCTACGACCTCTCCTTCGGCGATGTGACCTGCTACCAGACCAAGGCCTTTGGCGAAAGCCACGGCGAGATGGAGGCTTTCCCGACCTTCGAGGCATGGCTCGACCACGAGCTTCCGCTCATGGCCAAGGCGGCCGGCGAAGGCGTTGTGCCGATGGCGTTCCAGTTCCCGATGCGCAAGGGGCATGCCGTGGACAACATTGCCGGCCGGAAACAGTATACCGTGGACAAGGTGGAGGATGAATACAGCCTGAAGCTCGGCCCCTACATTCGCGAGCTGATCGACGCGGTGGACGGCAAGACGCGCAAGCCGGAAGTGGCG
Source organism: Verrucomicrobiota bacterium (assembly GCA_039715135.1). GTDB lineage: Bacteria > Verrucomicrobiota > Kiritimatiellia > Kiritimatiellales > Pontiellaceae > Pontiella. The sequence continues at coordinate 3,107 of JBDLHZ010000246.1, read as the reverse complement.
CTGGTGTTCCACTCGTTCCAGGCGGCGGCCCTGCCCGGTGGCGGCGTACCGCAGTTTCCGGGCAACAACACCGTCGACCCGCTCTACAGCAAATCGTCGAAACAGATCGAGTCGTCCATGCACCAGATGGGGATCGATATCGAGGTGATTCCCTACGAGTGGCTCGAATACCACGACCTGGCAAAATACAAGCTCGTCATCGTTCCCGACCCCATGTACCTGCCCGCCGCGCACCGCGCCAATCTGGAGAAGGCCAACCGGGTTCTCTACAGCGGGGAATACCTCCTCGCCCACCGCGACGAAGCATCCGCGACCGGCAACTATAAGGACGAGTTCAAGGCCACCACGCTTGACGGCGAGCTGGGAAAGATCAGCTACTTCAAGAACAAGGCCGGTATAATGAAAGCCAAACCTTCCACCCTTCTCATGAAAGGTGTCGAATTTAAAAGCGACTACCCCGCCGACCAAATGTTCGCCTTTGAAAAGATGCCCGAAGACAGCAAGGTCCTAGCCACAGTCAACGGAAAGCCGGCCATCTTCACCCGCAACGGCGGCAAGGCCATCCATGTTGCAAACCGGGCCTTCCTCCACGCTTGGCACTCGGGCAACGCCGATATTGAAAAGGGCATGTTCCAGTTCCTGAAAAACATACTCGTCGGCAGCGGTGTGACCATTCGGGTTGCGAGCCCCATGCAGGTTCGCGGAAGCGCCAAGGCCGACCGCGACACGTTTTGCAGCTACGGCAGCTATGGCATCAGCGGCCACATCGCATGGAACGCGACCGGAAGCCCCATCCAGATCACCATGGCCGACGGCCAGGAAATCACGATTCCAAAGTATGGTTGGACGAAGGTAGAATAGGAGCAGGGATTGTAGGCGGGGCTTCCAGCCTCGGCAGACCAAACACCCTTCCCAACACAACAGTTGATGGCTACCAGTGGAGGGTGACGGTTTCGTTCGGATAGTCGAATTCACACCGGAAATACTTGAGGAAGTTGTCCGCTCCCAATATCGGGTCGTGGTGTTCTCCGTCCGTGCAGTCAAACTGCATTTCGGGCAGGGAGTAAAGTACAGTAGAAAAATCCGAACCCATGATTTCCGGGATAAACGTGTGGTGATAGGTTTGCCGCGAATCTCCCCATGCCGCTTCCAGTGATCGGACACTTTTTCCGTTAAGCAGGTCATGCCCTGCGCTCCGCACAAGGTCTGGCGGCAAAACAGAGGTATGTGCCCCGGTATCGAGCAAACACAGCCAGACATCCGACCGGGAATCCTGTTGCGGGTTGTAGAAACGAACAGGAATCATGAATTTGTATTCCTGTGTCTTCAGAATATACCTGTGCGAAAAGACAATGGACGGCATTTAGCGTGTCCTGTGGAGGCTATGCGCCTCATTGTTTTTCGGAACGTAGAGCATGGCAAACGCTTTTCCGGTGGCGCGGGCTCTGCGCGCAACAGATTCGGCCTTGGTGCCTTCGACCAAAATTTTGCCCGGTTTCTTGGCATCCAGAGCAACGAAACGTGTATTCCTATTCTTCGGTTTAATTGATACGATAGCCATAACCTTCTCCACTAGATGGTGTCCAACACCTTACAGAATCTCGTTTTTGTTGCAACACTTTTTTGGATTAGCAAAAAATGTGCCGCAGAACGCGCTTTTCCAGAACTTTTCATGGATTCGAATGCAATCATCGAAGCCCACCGGTTGCGGTGCTGGCCAAACCTGATTGCTTTTTTCTCGGTCGAAACCTTTGACATGTGCGCAAGGGAACGCGCATCGGGCGGCCAGCAGCTTCACCGAACCTATGTACCCGTGGACACCAACGCCTTGCGGGAAAAGATTTCCGCCGAATCACCTGAAGACAGGACTACAAACCTTCTTTCATTCGCACCCATTGGTGGGTAATAATGCCCATATGAAAAAGGTAGCGGTCATTGGCGCAGGGATCACCGGGCTGGTGGCGGCGTTTGAATTGAAGCAGCGCGGTATCGACTGCACGGTCTACGAAGCGTCGGATCGCGTTGGCGGAGTGATCCAAACCGTGCACGAGGAGGGCTTCCTCGTGGAATGTGGCCCGAACTCGATCCTCGACACGCATCCCAACCTTGGAAAGCTTGTTGCCCGCCTTGGACTGGAGGGCAACAAACTCCCCGCCAACACCGCGGCCCAGAACCGCTTCATCGTACGCGACAGCCAACCGATCGCCCTGCCGACCTCGCCGCCGGCGTTCTTTTCGTCGAAGGCATTTTCCGCCAAGGCGAAGCTGCGGTTGTTGCGCGAGCCGTTTATCAGATCCAAGTCAAACGAACAGGAAAGCCTGGCCGATTTTGTATTGCGACGCCTGGGCCGGGAGTTTCTCGACTATGCCATCAACCCATTTGTCGGCGGCGTCTATGCGGGCGACCCGGCCAAGCTTTCCACCTGCCACGCCTTTCCGAAACTCTATGCGCTGGAGCAAAAACATGGCTCGCTCATCAAGGGTGCGATCATGGGAGCAAGGGAACGCAAAAAACGCGCGGAGGTGGCCTCGAAGGATGCGCGCATGTTTACCTTCGACGACGGGATGGAGGTGCTGCCCAAACAACTGGCCGCGAAACTGGGTGACGCCATCTGGCTCAATATGCCCGTTGCCGGATTCCAACGGCTGAATAATGGCATGTGGCGGGTGAATGGCGAAGAATACACCGATGTGCTTCTGACAACTCCCGCACACCTCATGCCGCAGCTCGATGCCCCGTTTGATCTATCGCCAATGGCAGATATCTACTACCCGCCCGTCACCAGCCTATCGCTGGGTTTCAGCGCAAACCAATTCACGCATCCGCTCAACGGCTTCGGCATGCTGATCCCCAAGGTTGAAGACCGCTACTCGCTCGGCGCATTGTTCCCCTCGTCGATCTTTCCCGAACGCGCGCCCGGCGGCATGGTGCTGCTGACCATGTTTGTCGGTGGATCGATGGCGCCGGAAAAGGCGTTGCAAGACGAAGATGAAATGGTGACGAACGCGCTCAACGACCTGCACGACCTGCTGGGACTCGATGGCGAACCGGAATACAAGCATCTCAGCGTCTATCCAAAAGCGATTCCGCAATATGTCGTCGGCTAC
>JBDLHZ010000245.1:0-4326 GCA_039715135.1 Verrucomicrobiota bacterium | reverse complement strand
TGTGCCGGAGCGGTAGCCTTGCTGGATCCGGATGAGGATTTGCCGGCTCAGCAGCATTCCTATCATCCGGTGTCCAATGAAGAGCTGGAGACGATTCTCGACACCCTTCCTCAAAAGCCGCTTCTTGCCGGAGAGGCCGAAGTCCGCCTGTCATTGGCCGGAGCCCAGAACAAGCTGGCTCTCTTTTATGACGAAAACGGTTTTGCCCTGCCTCTGCATGAGTCGCCCAGCTCGCATATCATAAAGCCGGAGGCGGAAGCTTTTCCGGGACTGGTTGAAAACGAGAACTATTGCCTTCGGCTTGCTCGGATCGTAGGAATTCCCGCTGCAGAGGCCGAACCTTTGGTTCTGGGAAAACATCGCTGTCTTTTAGTCCGACGCTATGACCGGCAATGGGAAGGAAATCAGCTTGTTCGTCTCCATCAGGAAGATTTTTGCCAGGCAATGGGTGTTCCGAGCCGTCTCAAATACCAGTCTGAAGGCGGGCCGCATCTGAGTCACTGCTTCGATCTGATCCGAAAAGCGTCATCCCGCCCAGCAAAGGGTTTGATTGTCCTATTTGAAGCGATGCTATTTAACTATCTGATCGGCAACAACGATGCCCATGCGAAAAACTTTTCCCTGCTTTATGTCCCCTCCGGAGACGGCGTTCAGGTTGAGCTGGCGCCGCTTTACGATCTGGTCTGTACTATCAGCTATCCCGGTCTTTCTCCGAAGATGGCCATGAAGATAGGCGGGAAATATCTTCCTGGGGAGTTGCGCCTGCGCCACTGGGAAGCCTTTTGGAAAGAGATTGGATTTTCGGTTAAGCAGGCGCAGCGGCAAACCCGTCAATTTCTCGAAAAGGTTGAGCAGAACCTGTTGGATGCAGCAGGGAGTGAGATTGAAGAAAAGATCCAGAGTATTATCAGTGAACGGTTGTTTAACCTGCACCGAACCCTTGGTTAATTGATTTTAAATTCCGGAAAACAGAGATCATGCCGTGCCAGAAAGCAGACAGGCAGGATGCCTATCCTGCATTTCCGATCAGCGTTCGAAATTACGGCGAAAGCCGACGGCTCCATCGCCGCTTACAGGCTTTGCATTGGCGGATTTTTGCGTTGTCGGTTTTGTTTCGTCGTATTCCTTTTGAAATGGTTTTGGTTGACCCGCAATACGGGCATTTGTGTGGTCTGCCTCTTGGCATGGTTATCACCTCCTGGCATGGGAAAGCTTCGGGGCTTTATATGTTTTTCGGAAAAAGTGTGACGTGTTCGCCTATGTATGTACGGGACGCGTGTCCCGGTCATTGAAACCATCAAGGGAGCGACAGCATGAACCAGCAATTCATCCACCAGCAAACCATCCAGCAACAGATCAACCAGCACCGGCAGGAAACAATGAACCTGCCTCCGGTCTACGAGCAGCATCAGTTCATAAGACCGCTCATTGCAGATCAAATCCGGATGTCCGCCCCGCCACCCATCGACACACATTTCCGGATTCGATAGAACGCTGCCCCCGGTCCCGGGGGCTTTTTCATGCATGGACGGACTGAGGATCATTGAAAAATATTCGTTTTGAAAAACGATGCCATGATGTTGGCGTAGGTGAAGATGAGGAACAGGGCAAACTGCACGAGTTTCAATACGCTTCTCATGGCTTCCGGGAAGTTGGATCTATTGAAGGAGGAGTCGAGCACATGGAAAAACACCTGGTAGCTCATCACTTCCAATACTGTGAAGATGGCGATCATGAAGACTATTTCGATCGCTCTGTTCGATATTTTCAGCCGGTTAAAAAAATGCTGCGGGAATACCAGGGTCTGTAGTTTCCTTTTTCGCGTCTGCGAAGAGGCGGGGTTTTTTCCGGGAGGGAAGGAATGCCTTCCCTTTGGATATCTTTCCTGCGAACCAGCGGGTTTTTTTCCTTTGAACATGTCTCCCCTTTCTATCGCTTCACAACCAGTTCATAACCTTCTATGTGGAGGTGGAGCCCGGGGGTCAGCACAACGGCTTTCCCTTCCGGGATGCTGGACACTTGTTTGGCCAGAGTCGCTTTCCACGGATCGGTGGTCTTGTTGCGCAATATGCTGGCATTGGTGTCGGAAGGGTGCGGTTCCGTCATGCCGATCAAGCGGCTGCTGGAGCATTCCCCCAGATGCAGGGTGGTCAGCTTTTTGCCCGGTTTGGCCAGGATCGAGTTGGCCGGCTTGCCCTTGACGAAGAGTTTAAGGGGCAATGCCAGGTCGCACTGCTTGTTCCAGCAGGCCTGCCGGCCTGTTTCCTCGGGATCCCAGAAGTTTTCCGCGCCGCAGGACGGGCAGGCATGGAGGTGGTTCAGTAGCTTTTGGAATGCATGCATCCACTCCAGTTCGGTTATCCGGGCTGCGGGATCGCGCAGCCCTTTCGTAAAGGCCCGGGTAAACAGGCGGCGCATATGGATCGGCAGCAGGTTCCAGTGCCTGGGAACAATTCGGTATCCGGCATCGTTGGGAAGGGCGTTGCCGCGGTTCTTCGGATCGAAGATGAACACGGGCTCCTTCCCATAGATCAATTCCTGGGCGGGGGCGTCGAAGCATCCAATGTTGTACTCCTTCAAGCCATGCAGGGGATTGTGCAAATGCCACGCCTCGAACAGGAGGACCGCCAGCGAGTGCTGGTCGGTGAGGGTCGAGGGCGAAGCATGGCCCAGCATCACTTCGGGAGCCATGAAGCCGGCGGTGCCTTCGATATGGCCGATTTCAAGCTGGTCGACCATGCAGTTGTCGTTGTCGCAGATCAGGATGTCGCCGATTTTCGGGTCGAAATAGAAGTTGTTGTCCGAAATGTCCCGGTAGCAGTGGCCGGCGTTGTGCAGCGCACGGAAGGTTTCCGCCAACTGGCGGCATACTTCCGCCATGACGGCATATCCGGGGTGCGGAGCCTTGCGGGATTTGACATCCCGCAACGTGATGTAGCGGTCGGTGTCGATCAGCGGCATCAGGTAGCCGAACCGCTTGCTGCCGGGAATTTCAATCAGTTCGAAGGGCCAAACAAGCCTATCGGCGCAGCTTGAAACGGGAACGCCCGTCGAGACGAGGTAGGAGATAATGTTTTTTTGTTCCTGGGTAGCGCTTGATTTGTTGTAGAGTTTCAGCGCGTAGAGCTTTCCGTTTCGCTCGGCCAGAAAGACCTCCCCCTGGCCGCCTTCCGCCAGTTTCCTTATGATTTTCGGTCCGCTTTTTCTCGGTGGTCGCGTTTTCATTACAGTCTCCTGTTTGGTTGGTTTTGAGTTTGATCGCGATGAGTGAAGTGTCGTCGCCGCAACCGGCCTTTGAGTAGTGCGCGAGCCAGCTGGGGAGGGCGGCGTTGAGTTCCGCCGGACGGTGCTTGTCCAGATATCCGTCGAGGTGGCGGCTGAGCTTGATGTATTCGTCGGAGCTGGCCAGCGAGTTCATCAGCCCGTCGGTCGAGAGCATGAGGAACCGGATCTCCGAAGCCGGAAAGGATCTGGCTTTCCATTGCTGGTCGGTCGGTGCCCGGCACAGCGAGTCGGTTGCATGGTCGGTTGGCCCGGCGAACGGCGGGATGAGAAAGACCGTCCGGCCTGCATGGTCAAGGAAGCAAATATCGCCGTCGCCCAGCTGGGCCAGAGAGACGGTTCCTCCATGGATAATGGCGACAAGAAGGGTTGATCCATATTTTCTGATTTCCTTTTCATCAAGGTGCAGCCGGTTAGTCGCCTGCCGGATCTGATCGATCCATCGGCGATGGAGGAACCGCTCGAGATGGCTCGAAAAGCGTTTCGCATCGGACAAAGGATTTTCATCTTCGCTGCCGGCAAGAAACTGGACGAGGGTTTGTTCGGCGGCCAATGCGGCAAAGGAGGCACCTTGGTCGCTGCGGAAATGTTCCTTGCTTCCATGTCCGTCGGCAACGCAGCAGACCGTGTAGGGTTGTGCGCGGAAGGTGCCAGTCTTGATCGAGACGGCATCCTGGCACGGTTTCTTTCTTGCGTGGTGGGAAAACCCGGTGGCGCTGCCGAAAACGACTTCGGGGAACAATAATGGATGGGTTGTCTTCATGGGGGATCCTCTCGTTCCGGCAGGGCGGGGGTGCCACCCTGCCGGTTTTGACATGCTTAAAGGACGACGAGTTTTGCGTTGTCGAGAACCTCGGTCTCCGGCGACGTCGGGATCACCACGTTGCTGCTCGTATTCTTCGGGTTTGAACGCCGTTCAACGAGTCCCCGCGTTACCTGGGTGGAGGCGAAGCGGATGTATCGCTCAAGATCGGCGGCGTTGGCGGCTTCAAGGACACCGATCTCGGGCTGGTTGCAGAATCGTTCCAGCTGGCGGATGTCATA
>JBDLHZ010000244.1:0-4364 GCA_039715135.1 Verrucomicrobiota bacterium | reverse complement strand
GGCCGTCCGGCGTACCCGTCATGGATGCGATGTCGAAGCGGGTCGATACCTGGTGGTCGTAGAAATCGTACAACTGCGCCCCGTTATAGGTGGTCACGGTACCGGCTTCATTGGTGAGCGTGTAGACCGCCGCCAGAAGTGTGTCCGTCGTTTCGCCCGTATCCATAATCAGCTGCCCGCCGGTCTGCGTGACCGAAGACGGTGAAGGTGCAAAAACCGACCAGTTGGTATTGAGCGTCCCGGCACTGAAGTCTTCGTCCCACATGCTTGTTGGCGGATCGAACCCGTCGTCCCACAACACGGTGGCCAAGGGCTGTTCGACCGTGAACTCGGTCCGCGCATTTGCGCTGTCATAGGTGGCCACGATGCTCTCGCCAGGGATGGCAGGCGCAATGTAGCCGTTGGCAATCCAGTTCGTGCCGGTTTGGTCGCCGTTCACAATAAACCTTGCACTGCCTTCCATGTTGATCTGGCCCGTGCCGTCCAGATTTGGATCACCGGCATTGTAGTCGGCCATCTCCTGGCCAAATTGCAAGGTTCCGGCATGCAGGACGGCGTTTACGCTCAGGTTGACAATGCCGGATCCGCCAGTGGGGCCGCCACTGGTGACGTCAGTGCTGGCGTTGTGGCCAACCTCCAGAGCATTGATCGTCACGATGCCGCCCGTCATATCGAGGGTGCCCGAGGAATCGATCTTACTGCCGATCCGCGCTAAAGCGGTAGCATGGATGGTTCCGCCATGTTTAACGGTCAGGCTCGTTGCGTTGGTGGTGTCCCAGCCCCAGGTAAGAACGGAAACATTGGAAGCTACGGTGTTCAACACCGGCCAGCTGGTTACCTGGTTGTTAGTGGTAAAGAGATAGCTTTCAAGCTGCGCATGGTCGTTGGTATTCGGCACACCGTTGCCAAAGGCGCCGCTGTGCCAATTCGATGCGCTGTTCCAGCTTGTGCCGTCTCCCGGCCCAACGCCTCCTCCCCACATAAAGTTGGCGGCCTGGGCACCTACCATCGTTGCCATTAAAATCGCGATACTCCATTTAACCGTTTTTATCATTACCATTCTCCTTGGTTACTGTTGGTGTGGCTACACATTCCGCAGTTAATAATTACTATCTATCATATGATGTCCGCCCAAGCAATCGTTTTTTTCATATTTCTGCGCCTCATTTTATTTTACTATGGTTTTACACCAGTTATTGCATCTTCCCCGTTTTGCATGCAGTCCCTTCGACAAATAGAAACAGAAACCCGTTGAACCATCCCCTTGCTGTGTCTATAGATTGCAGTCTGCTATTTTTGGATTTTAGAGGCTTATTGAATGGATGTGGTCAAAATGGATTTATGCGGGGCTTGGCAGCTCCGGGAGTGCGATGTTTTTTCGGCTGATGCCGCGACGGCGTGTGGCGATGGCGGCTGGATGGATGTGACCGTGCCCAATTCGGTCTACTGCAATCTGGCCGAAACTGCCCGTTTCGAGATTGCCGATGTGGAAAACAATCCGGAGAAGCATGTCTGGGTTGCCGATGCGCATTGGGTCTACCGCAAAACCTTCGACTGCCCGACCGACCTGCTCGACCGAAAGCGAATCGAACTGGTTTTCGCGGGGCTCGATACCGTCGCCCGGACCTGGCTGAACGGCGAATTGCTCGGCGAAACCGAAAACATGTTTATCGAGCACCGCTTCGATGCAAAGGTACTGCTCAAGCCGGAGGGCAACGAACTGGTCGTGGCCTTCGAGCCGGCGCGCGAATATGGCGAGCGGAAGCGGAAGGAGCATCCCATCGATGCCATCAACACCACGCGCTCCTTCGTACGCAAGGGCCAGTATGTCCATGGCTGGGATTGGTGCCCGCCGCTGGAGGGATGCGGTATCTGGCGCACCGTTTCGCTCGAAGGCGTGGACAAGGCCCGGATCGATAGCATCCATGCGCACACCCTTGAAATCGGCGACGGCTGGGCCGACCTTAAACTGGAGGTCGAATTGGATAAGGTTGTGGATGGTGAACTCCACTGCGAATATAGGCTCACACAGAGCCACGGAGGCACAAAGGTCGATACAGATTGTTCCGAAGGTCTTCGTGGCTTGGTGTCTTCGTGTGAGAACCATGAAGTTTCCGGTCGTCTGGACTTCACCAAGGGCGAAGACAAGGCCGGAACCACGATCCGCATTGAAAACCCGCAGCTTTGGTGGCCGGTTGGATATGGCGAGGCAAGCCTTCAAACGCTGGAAGTTTCGCTTTTCGATGGCGACGAGGTAATCGACCAAACCAGTGAGCGGTTTGGTATTCGCACCGTGGAACTCGACACCACCCCCGACGAGCACGGCCACAAGTACCAATTGGTCGTCAACGGCCAGCCGATCTACATCAAGGGCGCCAACTGGGTTCCGGCAACCATGTTTCCGGGCAGCCTCAAGACAGAGGACTATCGCGCACTCATCGAGGCGGCGGTCGGTGCGAACATGAACATGCTCCGCGTCTGGGGCGGCGGATACTACGAGGACAAGGCGTTCTACAACATCTGCGACGAGCTCGGTGTGATGGTGTGGCAGGAGTTCATGTTTGCCTGCGCATACTATCCGGACGAACCATGGTTTCACGAGTTGATTCGCGAAGAGGCCGCACAGGTGATCAAGCAACTGCGCAACCACCCCTGCAAGATGGTCTGGTGCGGCAACAACGAGTGCGACTGGATCCACTACGAGTTCTGGAGCAAGAACACCCCGGTTTTCCACGGCGAAAAGATCTACCACGAACTGCTGCCCGCGCAGATCGACCGGCACGAACCCGGCGCGGTGTATGTGCCAAGCTCGCCGATCGCCACCCGCAAGGGCGTCAATCCCAACGAGCCGCACAGCGGCGATATGCACAACTGGGACGTCTGGAACTTCCAAAAACCAATCAGCGAATACCTGCAACCTGCGGACAAGGTAAACCGCCTGGCCACCGAGTTTGGTCTGCACGCCGTGCCGGATATCGAATCCGTGAAGCAATTCTGCCCGGCAAGCGAACTGCGCATCGGCAGCAAAGGCCTCGACCAACACAACTATCAGGAAGACAACGGACGGCTCTACCGCTACATCGGCGAATTGTTCGCCATGCCGCGCGACCTGGAGGAGTTTTGCTATCTTTCGCAACTGGTGCAGGCCCGGGCAATCGGAATGTATTGCGAATACCTGCGCGCCCACAACCACCGTAACCATGGAATCATGTTCTGGCAATACAACGATGCCGTGCCGTGCATCAGCTGGTCGGCCATCGACTACTACAACCGGCCCAAGGCACTGATGTTCTATGCACGGCGATTCTTCGCCGATGTCTTGGTCACAGCGGTGCCGCATGTGGAGGAGCTTTTCAACCCGGACTTTCTCAGCCCCCACCGCGAACCGCGGAAGGTCAGGAAAATCGTTGCCGTCAACGATTCCGCCGAGCCGGTCAACGGCACGCTGGTTTGCTCCATCGCCAAGCCAACCGGTAAAACGGTGGATGAGATGGTTCACGAAGTGGAGATCCCGGCCCATTCACGCTTTGAGCTGGATGGGCTCCCCGGAAACTTCCAGCGCCCGGAGGTTGCCAACGACTGCGTCTTGATCATGAAGCTAACGGCAGGCGGCAAGGTCGTTGCCGAAAACTCCTTCCTCTATGTGCCCGACAAGCACATGGTCTGGCCGGAGCCGGAGATCAAGAAGGAGCTTGTCGAACAGGATGGACAAAAGATTCTCAAGCTAACGAGCAACGTGTTTGTGAAGGATCTGCAAATCTCGGCCGGTCCGGATGTCCGGCCTTCCGACAATTATTTCGACATGCTCCCCATGTGCGAATACTCCGTTGCGCTCAAGGCCGCCGACGCGGCCATCGATCTGGATCAAATCAGGCTTCGGTGCGTGCAGACCGCCCGATAAAGAGAGCCATAAACGCGGCCTCCCTGTCGTGAGAACCGCGTCTACACTCGCCCGAACCTTGGTCGTTTGCTTGTCGTAGCGGTAAATCGACCCACAACGTTTTTGTAGATGGGTTTCTTTGACAAGTCGGCTAACTGAGCCTGAAAAAGCGAATATAGCATCAGGTGGGGAGGCCGTGTTTTTTATAAAATCAGGGATTGGACGCACATGCTCCATCCTTTATATTCCGCGCTTCCCAAACCAACAGAGGAAAAGGATTTATGAAAAAACTCGTAATTGGCCTGCCCAAGGGCAGCTTGCAGGAATCAACATACGCGCTGTTCAAAAAGGCGGGGTTCACCATCAAGGGGGGCTCGCGCTCGTACTTCCCTTCGATCGACGATGAGGAAATCGAAATCCGTATCCTGCGCTCGCAGGAAATGAGCCGCTATGTCGAACATGGCATGCTTGACGCGGGGATCAC
>JBDLHZ010000243.1:0-4375 GCA_039715135.1 Verrucomicrobiota bacterium | reverse complement strand
CAGTTTTGCGCCGCATCCGCTGCGTCGGCCGGACGGGAGTGGCATTCGATACAGCTGACCCCCAAATGGCTATGCCGACTGTCCTTCCAGTCATGCACAATCTGCGGGGTTTCTTCAGCGTGGCATTCCAGACAGGTCTTGGCCTCGTCCGTCAGAGCCTTGCTCATATTCAACTGTTTTACGTTGGATTGCGCAAAGCTGGCCGAAACCAGTCCGGCCAGAAGACATATCATCGCTCTCTTCATTCCACTCATACCTCTATTCCTCCTTTTTAAGGTGAAGTCCCAGATCCTTGTGTCCCACATTTTCATGACAGGAGACGCACGTTTCATTCGTGTTCCCCCTAAAGTAGTCGCGGTGCGGCAGAAATGCCTGCTTGTTGCCAATCGTCGCTTCTTCCAGCTCGTGGTGGCAGCCCATGCAACCGGAATCATAAGTGAAATGTTCCCGGTGATCCCGGCGCTCCTGCCAGTCGATCTTCGTCGGATCCTTCACCACATTGCCCCAGACATCCTTCATGCCCGATATGCCCTTGGCCACCACATAGCCAAAGACCGACTCGTGCGGCAGATGGCAATCGGTGCATTCCGCCCGGATTCCATGCGGGTTCTTCCCGCCGTGGATATCCTCTTCATACGAAGCCACCATCGGCTCCATCACATGGCAACCAACGCAAAATTCCGCGCCGCTTGTCGCGTGGATGCCCTCCGCCGTCGCCAGTGAAAACAAAACTCCCAACAGGCCGAAGAAGATGCACAAAAGGATGATTTTCCAGTTCTTTTTTATATATCCAACTATTGCCATCACAATACTTCTATTTTAAGCCCAACGCATAGCCATTAATGAATTGGCGTGTGGACTTCCCCATTGGTTCGATTGGTGAGGTATTTTATTGGAACCGCCTTCAAAGGCAAATGGCATTTCCCGCATCTCGCTCTTTATATTTCGTTCAAATAACCACGCCCCTAGACTGCCCGTCAAAAGTTCCGGCTTGCTTCCATCCCCTGCAACAAGTAATAGGAACGCCCGTTATGAATGAACCATTCTTGAAAACCTATTTGGTCAACGTGCTGGGCTGCAAGGTCAACCAATACGATGCGCAACAGATCGAAAAGCTACTGGAGGGATTTGGGTTGCGGAAAACGGCGGACGATGCGGATGTGATCATAATCCACACCTGCGGGGTCACGGCCGCCGCCGCCCAGAAATCGCGCCAGACCATCCGGCGCATGCAGCGCGACAATCCCCTCGCCCGGATTATTGTTACCGGTTGCGCCGCCGACGACGAATTGACGCAGGTCGACCAGACTCCCGTCGCGCGCGTTCCCGCCGGCCCCGACTGGCTCCGGCATTTGGCCGAACAACTCAAGCAGCTCGACATGCCCGCCCCCGGCCCGGACGGAAGCATTGAAACCGACGCCTTTCCCGTCTCCAACTTTGGCGACCACACCCGCGCCTTTCTCAAGGTGCAGGACGGCTGCGATATCGGTTGCTCGTTCTGCATCGTTCCGCGGCTGCGCAAGACACCGCGCGACAAAGCCATCGACGCCGCGGTTGCGGAAGCCGCCCTGCTCACCGAAAAAGGCTACCGCGAGATCGTCGTCACCGGCGTGAGCGTCGGGTTGTACGGGCGCGACACCGGCTCGTCGCTGGCCGAACTGTTGCGGCATCTGGTCGACGTCCCGAACATTGGAAGGATCCGCATCTCCAGCCTACACCCCGGCGAACTGACCGACGAACTGCTCGAAACATGGGCGGCCGGCCCCAATATCATGCCGCATCTGCACCTTTCGCTGCAGTCCGGCTCCAATGCCATCCTGAAAGCCATGCGGCGCGGCTACACCGCCGAAGAATATTTCGCCGCCGTCGAACGCGCCCGCACCGCACTCGGCAACCCCGCCTTCACCACCGACATCATCGTTGGCTTTCCCGGCGAGACCGATGCCTGTTTCGAGGAAAGCCTCGCCTTCTGCCAAAAGGTCGGCTTCTCGCAGATGCACATCTTCACCTATTCCCCCCGCCCCAAAACCCCTGCCGCCACCATGGCCAACCAGATCAACGGCGCTGTCGCTTCCGCGCGCAGCGAGCGGTTGCGGCAACTGGGCGAGGAGATGGCACTTGATTTCCACCGCCAGTTCCTTGGCCAATCCGTCGACGTGCTCGTCGAGCGGATCAAGGCCGGCATCGCCACCGGCTATTCCGAACACTACATCCCGGCAGAGTTCCCGGCGGCAGAGGATTTGCAGGGAGAAGTCGTAAACCTAAAGACCACCGAAACCACCAAAACCGGCATCATCTGCAAAAGGTAGTCATTCTTGGTGCAGATAAGTTTTGGAGTGCGGCGGGAACTGCCAGCCTACGTCATAGACTACGGCTGGTCCGCCGTAGCTTCGCGCAGGCGGAAAAGGCCACGCCGCTTTTGCGCATGCAGAGCCTCGACGACCAAAAAGCGGTGTCGCCCGTTGGTTGCCACCGCACTCCAAATTTTTATGACGCACCAGAATTTCCAAAATAACCTTTAATCCCCTCTCTTCCCTCCTATAATCCGCCGGTGTATGGAAGAAATGGATACCAATCTGGATGCCGAGATACGCCTCTGGCAGGAAAAGCTTTTCAAGCGTTCCATCCGACGTGCCCGCAAACTGGCAAGAATCGAAAGCCTGGCGGGAAATACAGGCAACCTCCAATGCCTGGAAGTCAGCTCGGGCGACGGCGTGGTCAGCGCCCGCCTGCGTTCCCTGGGCGGAAGCTGGAAAACCACGACCTCCACCGAGAATGCGGCCGACTCCATTGGCTATGGCATTAGCGAAAAAATTGTGTTGATCGAAAACGGAAAGCTTTCCTTCGACGACAACACCTTCGATATGGTCGTGATTGTCGACGCCCTCAAAGGCATCGCGGCCGACCACGACTTTATCCGCGAATGCCATCGCGTACTCAAACCCGACGGCTGGGTGGTCATCAGCGAAGAGTGCCGACGCCCCATCGGCATCGTTGCCCTGCTCCAGCGCCTGTTCGGCACCTCCCCTGTCGCCAAGGGGGCAAAACGCAACGGCTATACTGGCGGCGAACTCTACAACATCCTCAAGGACGGCTTCGACGTGCCCGAAACCATCCTCTACTCCAACGGCCTTCTCGAATCCGCCGCCGCCTTCGGCGAAGCCATTCAAAAACTCATCCTCCCCGAGCACTACTGGATGGTGCGCGAAAAGGCCGGACAGGACGAACTCTACCGCTACCGGCGGCTGCATGCCCTCGCCGGCATCGCCTATCCCCTCCTTTGGATCCTCTCCAAGCTCGAATTCCTGCCCGGACACAAGCTACTCGTCAAAAGCCGCCGACGCCAATGGCGCCCCCGCACGCAACCCAAGCTGGTCGACGGCCGCTCCATCGCCGAAGCCGCCATCAACACCAAGATTGGAACCGCCGCCCCATTTTGAGAAACCACGAAATATACGAAACACACGAAAAGCAATTTCTCCTGCCAAGCTTTCGTGTATTTAGTGTATTTCGTGGTTAACAGACCATGAAACCCAGCTACCGCAAACTCGAACAGGCCATCGGCTACCGCTTTAAAAAGAAAGCGATGCTGGAACTCGCGCTCACGCACCCCTCCTTCCGCTACGAAAAAAACGAAGCGACCGATGACAACCAGCGCCTCGAATATCTCGGCGACGCCGTGCTCAGCCTCATCTCCGCCGAACACCTTTTCAAAAACAATCCCGATGCGCGCGAAGGCGACATGAGCCAACTGCGCAGCCGCCTGACCGAAGACCGCAAACTCGCGCAGATCGGCGAATCCATCGGTATCGGCAAATTCTTGCAGCTTGGCCACGGCGAGGAAAAAAACGGCGGTGCCGAACGCGCCTCCAACCTCGCCGACGCCGTCGAAGCCATCATCGGCGCGGCATGGATCGACGGCGGAACCCGCGCAGTGAACAAGATCTTCAAAAAGGTCTTCATTCCCGAACTCGACGAGTTGCAGGACACCTCGGTTAAAAGCAATCCCAAGGGCGACCTGCAGGAATATGCCCAAAGCCACGGACTCGGCATCCCCATCTACAAAACCATCGAAACCGCCGGCCCCGAGCACGACCGCGTTTTCACCGTCGAAGTCGCCGCTTGCGGCAAAACATGGCAGGCCGCCGCCGGCAGCAAGCGCGAGGCCGAGCGACTTGCCGCTTTCCATGCCTTGGAAGATCTGGCTCTCACCGATTCAAAATCCGGTGAATAGATGCCGGGAGCATTGAGGGAAACCTTGTAACCGGAAGTAAAATCTCTATAGCAGATCGAGCGGGCTCTTCACCGCATCGAGATCCTTGCTTGTCACGCCGTAGTCAGACGAAGGCAGATGCCCCATCAATTCCTGGACCAT
>JBDLHZ010000242.1:0-4391 GCA_039715135.1 Verrucomicrobiota bacterium | reverse complement strand
TGCCCCGTGCAGGCCATTACCGCCGTCGGCTTCAAGCAGGACGTCAAGGTAAACGACTTCCGCTGCATCCAGTGCGGACGCTGCGACGGAACCTGCACCAGCGATGCCCTCATCAGCCCCACCCCCTTCCCGAACACACCTATTCCAAACCTTGGGAAAAACTGAACGCGCATATTCCGCCGGATGCGAACCGAACCGCTTTCCCTCCCGCTGGTCGGGTGAAGCGGCACTACATCTGAAACATGTCACCCGATATGTAGCAACGCTTCACCCCGAAGGGGCCATGAAGCAACGCGAAATGATAATTTGCGAAGCAAATAACAAGCAACGCGAGTGGTTCAAGCGTTCCTTCTAATGTGAAGACGATCTGCGCAAAACTGGCGGCGAGTTCGCAGAACCCGCCGCCAGCAGAGGCTTTCCAGTGCCAATCAGGCACTCCTGGAATCAATGGAACTACCCGCAGCCTTCGTCGTCGTCTGCTTCGGGCTTGGGGCCGTCCTTATACTGCAGCCATCCGCCTTCGAGATAGCGGACGTTCGTGAAGCCAAGCGCACGCATGGCATCGGCAATCAGGATGCTACGCGAGCCTTTCTTGCAGTAGACGACGATGGGGTCGCCTTTGGCAGGCATGGGGCGCTCCGTCTTCACGGTAGCCCATTTTTTCGGAAGGGTAACCTTGAACTCGAATACACCGCGCGGCACCAGGATGGAGCCATCGATGTGCCCGGCCTTGTATTCCTTGCCTTGGCGAAGGTCGAACAGATAGGCGTTCGGGGTCGCGGCAAGATAGGCCTCGAGCTTGCCCACCGTGATGGCGTTGCAGTTTGGCTTGGCTGCGGCGGCCATTTCCTTGCCTGTCGCAAACTGGCCAACGACCTTCTGTGGAGCCTGTTCGCGTTTGACCGGTAGCGAGCCTTCGTCTTCGAGTCCCTTTTTCTGCTGCACCCAGCCGCCACGGATCATCTTGATATTGGAAAACCCAAGACGCTGCAGGTTGTCGGCCGCCAACGCGCTGCGGAGGCCGCTTTTGCAATAGACCACGATGGGCTGATCCTTCGAGGGCATGGGGAGGCCGGTACCGACGCTCTCCCACATCTTCGGATCGGTAATCTTGAATTCAAGTACGCCGCGCGGAAGGTGGATGGCGTTGGCATAGCCACCGGCCTCGACTTCCTTTTTCTCGCGGACGTCGAGCAGCATGTAGGCCGCCCCGCTCTTGGCGAGCTGATCGTATTCGCTGACCGAAATGATGTCGATGCGGTCGAACGCCTCCTTCGCAAGCTCCTTGGCGTTGGCGTAGATCTTTGCGGGGGGTGCCGCCTGTTGTCCTTCGGAGGCTTTCTTTGCGTAGAAGCCTTCGCCGCCGCAACCGGCCATCAAGGCAATGAGTAGTGTACATCCAATAATCCGTTTCATAATCAATGTCTCCTTTGTTTTAATGTTATCTACATACAAGTGAATTTATCCGTGCGCTCGTTCCACGTCACAAACCAGTACCACGCCAGAATGATCAGCAGAAAAACAAGAACCGCACCGCCATAGCCTACCCAATCCGGGAGGAAAACCTTCAGCTTGCCCCACTCGGGAAGGGCCGCGGCAAACTTGGGGGCGAGGAACTTTTTCGACAGCGGCGCGGCAATCATGAGCCCCAGTGCCGCAAACCAGAGTTGCACATGGCCTTCGCCGGCCCGCCACATTGTGCCGACGGCGCAGCCTCCGGCCAGCACCATGCCCAGACCAAAGATCAGGCCGCCAACGAGGCCGCGTAGCCAGAAATTGGCGTGCACACCGGTCAGGGCCAGCTTGCGGGCCGCCTCGGCGGAGTCGGCGCCGATACCCATGTACTTGATGAGGGTAAAGCCGAAAATACCGACCAGCAGGCCGGCGAAGATGCCTATGGGCGCTTCACTCATGCCGGTCAGGAAGGGTTCGCGGAACGCGCGCACCACGCAGAATTTCGAGCGTTGGCAGATCACCCCGATCAACAGGCCGCACACGGCAAACCAGGTCAACACCGGCAGGTTTGCGTAGCGGAAGAGCGCCGCAACAAGCAACCCGATGAAGAGGACAAGCCCCAGAACCGGCTGGAGCGGGCTCTTGCGGTTCTTTACATTGAGAAACTCAAACCGTTTGCCTTTCTGCATGAAGGACATATGCTCCCGCTCCCAAAGCAGGTAGCGGAAACCGACGATGGTGCCGATCATCAATCCGATGGTCAGGAAAATGGCTCCGCTCGATAGTGCCGACCAGCCGCTAAAGAACCCGCCGATGGTGCACCCAAGGCCGAGCGTGGCCCCGATCCCCATCAGGATCCCGCCGAACAACCCCTTGAAGAGTTCGCCCGGCGTGGCAATGCGCACACAAAACTGGCGACCCATCAAGGCGCCACTCGTCGCCCCCAGCACCGTCATCAGCCCCAGCAGGCCATAGCGGCTCTCCAGCACGGGCTTCAAGCCGGATGTTTCCATCACTCCCAGGGACTGGAAGAGGTTCTGCCCCCAGCTCATATAGCTACCGGTACCGCCCCATGGCGACTTTACCAAAAACAGGCATACATTAATGAATCCGAGCAGCAATCCCGCCACCCACATGGGCCACACCCCCTTGAACAAGGTGTTCCATAGTTCCTTTAATTCCGGCCATCGTTCGTCCGACATATCCTACCCCTTCCGCTTAGATCTTTTTGGGACCAGTGTGCCGGTCAATTAAAACTTGGCTTTGAAATCCAGACCAACGATGTAGTTGTCCGCATTATCGCCATCCCCCAAGCCCTTTGGATTGAACGCCTGCCACATTATGTACAGCGAAGGGGTCACGGTTTTCGACTTGCCAAACATTACGCCGGTCGAAAGCCGGTTCCTGTCAATTACTTCTCTATCGGTACTGAAAAAGAAGTCTTCCTTGATGTACGGCTTGACCTTGGCTTTCGTCCAGGCCGGCCCTATCGCCATGAAGATATTCCTATAGTACCATTGGTCGGCTTTTTTCGCGGTGAAGCCGTCATCGAAGTCCCAGTAGGCAAAACGGCAGTTGTTCTTCAATTTGAATTTTCCAACCTTGTGCGTGAAAACAAAATTGAGGCTTGGGTTGTGGATGCGCAGCCACTTGTCGCCCGGAAACTTCGCCCCAAAGTCCGCCGCATCTACCAGCTTAAGACGGTAGGACGGCTTGATGCAGAGCCATTTGGCCACCTGGAAACCCACCCCCATATCGTAGTGCTGGTACCAAAGATCTGAGAAATCGTCGCCAAAACGGTACATGGCACCAACCGAAACGTGCACCTTGTCCGTGATTTTGAACATGGCCTGCTCATGGGTCCAAAACTGCCAATCACCGTCCGTGCCGACTTGGACCTGGGCTCGCCCAACCTGTGCAAGCGCCAAAATCGCAATTGCCGCTACAAGAATTATGTTTCCGCGATATTTCCTCATTGTGTCCCCCTTATGGTTGAAAATGCTTCTGACAGCATTGGTTAAAAAAACCGGCAAAATAGCCGTATATTGGATGCTTATATTAAGCGGATTACGGAGTCAACCGAATACCATAATAAAATAATCATTTTATTCACCATTATTACTGTATTATAATATTCTGGTTTTATTATCATCTCTGGATGTGGTGAGTGACTCCTGCATAGAGCATTTTAAGAAGTGTTAGCCGGGGGCGGTGACCCCGGAGCCTCTTTGCCATAGCCTCGTTCAGAAATGGCGGGGTCAACGCCCCCACCTACAACAAAGCGCTCGACCATGCCATTTCTTAAAATGCGCCAAACAAAAACCCCGTCGAAACAACGGGGTTCTTCATCTCGCCCACAATGGCCGATAGCTGTCATCAGGGAATCCTCCATCCCGAACCTTGGGAAAAACCAGGGCAACGGAACCGCTTTCCCCTTCGGGGTGAAGCGGGGCTACACCAGAACGATGAAGCTACACCGCAAAGATGCCCGATGTAGCAACGCTTCACCCCGAAGGGGAAAGCGTTTCTTCCTATGTAAAGATAATCTGGGCTCCGGCGGAGAGGTCGTAGAATTCGCCGACGGTCAGCACCTTTTCCACCTCGGGGCAAAAGTCGTCCATGCTCAGGTGGAACATGTCGACGGTGGCCTTGCAGGCATAGAGCTTGCCGCCGGCATCATGGATCATTTCGATGAATTCGCCAATGGGCGGAATATCGAGTGCCTCCATCTCCTTCTGCATCATCTTGGTCGCGAAGGCGGACATACCGGGGATGGCACCCATCAAGGTGGGCAGCGGCATTCCCTTGGCGTCCGGCACCCGCATGGCGGGGTTGCCGACGGTGGCAATCTTGATGCTGTCCTGGTATTTTTTCAGGATGGCATACAGCCCGAAGAAGGTGAAAAAGATCGAGGCTTCGATCCCTTCCATCCGCGC
>JBDLHZ010000241.1:0-4403 GCA_039715135.1 Verrucomicrobiota bacterium | reverse complement strand
CCCACTGCTCGATCAAATGCTTTACAACCTCTTCCTGCCCAGCCTCGGCCGGCAGCGTAACACGTCCGTTCTTTTTTTTCATTTTCCGCCCAATCACAACGTCGTCTTTATCGATTCCAATTCCCGCAACGCAAAAATGCAAAGCCCTTCGGATTGAAGTGCTTTGCGTTCTCGCGACATCCCGATTCGTTGAACTTCCTCTATCCGACGGAAACCCACTCGCCATTCTTCTCTTCCGCAGAAGCCGTAATCGCGACCGTTGCCTCAAGGGTCTTAACCGCATCCGCGTAACTGCCGTAAACCAGCGATGGATCGTTTTTCCCAACGGCTTCCAAGAAGCGTTTGTCATTCAGTTCGATCCGATCCGCCTCGAACTCCAGTTCGACCCAGTCTTCCGTTCCGCACTTGTATTTAACGGTATCCGTCTCGACACACATATGGAAATCACGGCCGGCAAGCTCCAGTACCCGCTTCGATTCTTCCGTTCCGAGAGCCAGCAAGTGCGATGAACCCAAGGCCCCGATCTGCCCGCCTTTGAAGCGAATCATGCTGGTGATTGCATCGTAGATGTCGGCATTTGGACGCGCGGCGTTGATTCCATGCTTTGAAATCGCGCAAACGGAATCGATTTCACCGATCATTTCGCGCATATAATCGACATAATGCGTCACCATCTCGGTCAACGGCCCGCCGGAGGTTTCCATTTTTCCCCACCACGGAGCCGGAACAAAGATGGAATGCCAGAAAGCCTGGACAAAAGAGATCTCGTTTTCAGAAATCAGCTTCTTGACCTTTTGAGCCGTTTCCCCGGCTTTAAGCCAGTATCCACTGGAGGTCACGAGTCCCTTTCCCTCGATACGGGCGGCAATCTCTCGGCATTTGTCCACATCCAGCCCAACTGGTTTTTCGCAGAGAAACGGAATCCCCTTTCCGATGGCGGCCAGCTCAATTTCGCCGTCGTGTGCAAACGGCGGAACAACAATATACAGCACATCGATATGCTGTGGATCAATCATCTCCAGCGCGGAATCAAAAACCTTCGCGCCATACCCGCTCGCAAACGCCTCGACCTGCTCCCGATCCACGCCGTAACAGGCGCTCACATCCACACCGAGACGCTTCAAATTACCCGCGTGCTCCGACGCAAAATATCCCGTACCTACAAATCCTGCCCGCATAATCAAATCTCCTTTAATAAATTGCTTTACGCATACTTCACAACAACCGACAGGGTCTCCGCCGGATTTTCATCAATGATCTTGATCACATCCGGATACTCATCAAACGAGCAACGGTGCGAGATCAGGGAGGCAACATCCATTTTGCCCAGCAGCGCCATTGCATTCGCAGAGCGCTCACCGCTGCAGAACTGGTGGGAAAGCTCAGGTGCAATCCCTCCGATCTGGGAAGAGCGGATCCCTACGCGATTGTGATGGAACTCCCGACCCATAAGGAAGTTGGGCGGTGACTGTTGATAGAAGGAGAGTACCGTAACCTGGCCGTCCTTCTTTACGCAGCAAACGGCTTCGTTCAGAACGGATGAATTGCCGCTGACCTCAATGACAGCATCCGCCGGCCCGCCAAAAGCCTCAAAAACCGCTTCAGCAACGCGGGTGCATTTTACGGGATTGACCACCACATCCGCACCGTTGGCGGCGGCGAGCTCAAGGCGGGAATCAAGAACATCCACAACCGCAACACTCGCACCGGCCAGCTTGCACATCTGAACCAGAAGCTGCCCGATCGTACCCATGCCGAAGATCACAACGTTATCAAGGAGTTTGATTCTGGCATCGAGAAACCCGTTGTATGCAATCTCCGTCAACGTTTTAAAGCTTGCCGTCTCGGGAGACAGCCCGTCCGGCACCTTCTGGTAGTTCCCCTCCCCGATGACATGGAACTCCTTGTGCCCCTGGGGCGTGAACACGATATCGCCCACCTTCAGGTCATCCCCAAAGCTTGCCCCGACCTCAACGATCTCCACCACGCTGGCGTATCCCATCCACCAGCATTCGGGATCGCTGGAGGACATCGGGTAGGTCAGGTTGTTCTCGCACTCTTCCCACAGGCCATCAGGTCGCATGTTGCTGTTGATCTGCGGTGCCGTGCCTCGATAGAAGGCCATTTCGGTGCCCGCGCTCACATTGGAAACCCTGTTTCTTCCCAATGCCTGATTGGCATTTATTTCAGGAACTGCCGCATCCACTATTCTTGCATCGCCTGGCTTGGGGTATTGAAGTACTTTCATTTTTGTTTGCCCTATATTGATGGGTTCTGCCTTTACGCAATCGTTGGGTCCGGTTGCTCGTGAATAGCCAAAGCTTCATCGGGTGAAGGCATGGCTGGATAGTCCGGCTCATCGATGGACGGAACCAGATCCGAGATCCGAACCATGCGATCTTCGGCCATCGAGTAGTTGGCGGCAACGCCGGTCAATACAGACCAGGCACCGGCACGCTGGTCGGCGGCACGCAGGTATTTATCTACCGAGCCATTCCCGGGATCAAAGAGATCACGCAACAATACAGGATCGGCACCGCCATGACCGCCCTCCGCCTGCCAAAGATCCACTTCGTAAGCCGGTTGCCAATGCGGATAGACACGCGTCGAAGTACCCTTCTTCTTCAGAGCACCGGGAACCGTGCCATCGCCATTGATATAGACTTTTTCCTCGCAACGGTGCTCAATCCGCCCGGCGCTTCCATTGATCGACACGGTATATCCCTCCCATGGCATGAACGCATTCAGCGAATAGGACAGGGTGACCTTGTTGCGATACTTCACGATTACGTTCATCGTATCTTCTATGTCAATCTCCGGACCGAACACACAGCGATCGCGAATGTAGCCGTCGTGCGTCTCTTCCTTTAAATACAGGTTGTTCAGGTTCTCGTTGCCGGCCATATCCAAAAAGAACGGACATCTTTTCGATTCCATGCAACCATGGCAACGCTCGCCGCGCCGGGTCAGTCCATAGCGATCGGCGGTTGCAGGCGTATAGAACCCGCGCTTCCCGCTGGCGTACACGGTCTCGGGAACGGATGAAATCCACCAGTTGACCAGATCGAAGTGATGCGTGGACTTATGCACCATAAGCCCGCCGGAGTTTGCCTTGTTGCGATGCCAGCGCCGAAAGTAGTCCGCCCCGTGGCGGGTATCCAGCATCCAATGGAAATCAACGGACAGCACATTGCCGATCACCCCCGACATCAACAGATCCTTGATTTGCGTGCGAGGAGGCGCGTAGCGGTAGTTGAACGCGACGGTTACTTTTCTGCCGGTTCGTTTCTGGGTTTCAAGAATGCGGGCGCACTGCTCTTCGCCTATCGTCATCGGCTTTTCCGTGATAACATCGCAACCCAATTCCATCGCCCGGCAAATATACTCGTCATGGGCCGAATCGCGTGTTGTTACAATCACGCAATCCGGCTTTGTCTCGGCAATCATTTGGTCAAAATTCTCGGCCGGATACCCCTTCAACTCCGTTCCTTTTTCGCGGGCATGCGCCACCGCCCGTTCCAGACGTCCGGCATTGTTGTCGCAATAACCCACCATTGCAGCGGTCTCGGCGAACCCCTCCAATACCGCCTTCTGGAACATTTCGGATCGTCCACCCAATCCTACCACTACATATCGCATCCGCTTGCTCACCTTTCCTCTTTCGTCACTTTTTCTTTTCAGGTTCACAATTCACCTGAACAAAAATCCCCGGCGAAACGTTCGCCGAGGATCTTTGTGTTCCTAGTCGCGGTTTGCGGCTAGATCGTGAGACGTCTGCGAATCAGCGTCAGCAGACCACCGATACCCAGCAAACCAAGCGTTGCAGGTTCGGGAATAGCTTCAATGTGCACCCACGGGTCCCGGGCGATGGTGAGTGCTGCGTCGTTGGAGACTATGAAACCCGAATCAAGAACTTGAGTAGCATCGTGTGACGTCTCTATTCTCGCTTGGATGGCATCGGGATTTGAGCTATCGTTGTTGACACCCACTACGTAGGAATAGACCGTATCCTTGTCGAGTGCAAGATTATCAAAGGTCCAGGTTCCTACCGCATGTTCCGCCAAACCGCGGAAGTCAACAGTATTATTCGAAATACCCACAAAGGTGCCGAGTCCACCGGTATTGCCTGTGAAGACTTTCAGGTACAGGGAGCCAGACGTCCCGCCGGCAGTAGCACTATAACGCTTAAATGCGACCGACTGGAGGTTAAGTGTCTGCGTGGCAATGGAGTCGCCGGAAGCCGTAAATCCAGTATCCGCCAATTTCCAGCACGCACCCTCCCAGTTTCCACCGGCGGTTTCGATGCTCTGATCTAGGATAATCGTAGCGCTTGCACTAGATGCCCAGACAAGCCCCACTGCCAGAATCAACAAACCAACCCATCCCTTTTTCATTTTTTTGTC
>JBDLHZ010000240.1:0-4434 GCA_039715135.1 Verrucomicrobiota bacterium | reverse complement strand
ACTCTCGGGCGAACCGAATCACTTCTCCTGCCGGAGCAAAGTTTGCCTACGTCTCACTAAACATACCAACAGCTTGCCCACCTCGTACTGATGTCCCGGAGCGAACCCACGCGCCAACCAACAGCAATGGCGATGCCATCCCGTTTTAAGCAATATGAAGTTAGGTAAAGCTTCTCGGCTATGAACACTCAAAGACAGATGGAAGCATGTTTCCCGTTGTTCCGGTAGCCTTGCACTTCCACACCATGACTGTCATCCAACCAGAACCGTCTTCCTTGCCTGAAGCAAATTTCGCCTACGTCAAACTGAACACACCAACGCCTTGCCCTCCTCGTAGCGCTGTCCCGGTTAACCGCCCATTTTCCAGCCAGTACAGGTGTTGGGCTATTTACGGGTACAAATTCGGTCAGGTATGCGACTTTCCCAACGATGTGCGGCAGACCGTATCTTTATTTACGTCCGCTCCGCCAGCCGCAATGTGGCTTCCTTCATCGTTTGGATTTCCCCTCGCCCCTTTTGCTATTTTTGGACGAGGTGATTTCCACGGATTGCCACTTGACGGGATGGGGGCGGAGCGGTAGGTTCCCCCGGTTGTTGATAGTTTTGGCTCTGGATAAGAGTGGGCATTGCCCGCTCTTTTGTTCTCTATAAGAGCCGGTTATTTGAAAATATCGAAGGTTTGCGAAGGAGATGGGAAATGAATCCTGCAGAGTTGAAAGCCGTTGTTGAATATATGGAAAGCGAGCGGGGCGTCGAGCGCGAGGTCATTATCAAGGCGATCGAGTCGGCCCTGCAAAGCGCCACTGAAAAGGCGGAGTCGGACGAGGACCACCTGCGACTCGAAATCAACCGCCAAACCTTTGAGATCAAGGCGTATAAAACCCTTTCCGACGGCACCGAAATCGAATCGACCCCGCGCAGTCTCGGGCGTATTGCCGCGCAGACCGCCAAGCAGACCATCATGCAGAAGATTCGCATGGCGGAAAAGGAACGCGTCTTCGAGGATTTCAAGGATCGTGCCGGCGAAATCGTTACCGGAAGCGTTGTCCGCTTCGACCGTAGCGACGTGGTCATCGACATCGACCATGCAGAAGCCGTCATGCCGTCGAAGGAGCGTGTCCCGACCGAGGAGTATGAAATGGGTGAGCGTGTTCGCGCCTACATCGTGGCGGTACACGAGCGCGAGCGCGGGCCGGAGATTGTCCTGTCGCGCAGCCACCCCGATTTTGTGCGGCGCCTGTTCGAACTCGAGGTTTCGGAGATTGCCGACGGCACCATGGAGATCAAGGGCATTGCCCGCGAGGCGGGATATCGCAGCAAGGTGGCGGTGATTTCGCACGACGACCGCGTCGATCCGGTCGGTGCATGCGTTGGCATGCGCGGTATGCGCGTGAAGAACATTGTGCGCGAACTCTCTGGCGAGAAGATCGACATCGTCCGCTGGAGCGACGATATCAACACGCTGATCACCAACGCGCTGGCACCCGCCCGCCTGAAGCATGTGGATGCCGACGAAGAAACGCAGACCGTTACCGTTACGGTCGAACCGGACCAGCTTTCGCTGGCGATCGGCAAGCGCGGGCAAAACGCGCGCCTGACCTCCAAGCTGACTGGCTGGCGCGTCGATATCCAGAAGGATGAAGAGAGCATGGACTTCGAAGAGCGCGTCGCGGTTGCCGTAACCAAGTTGGCCGCCATCGAAGGCATCGGCGACGAGTTTGCGGAACGCCTGGTCTTTGCCGGCTTCCTGACCTTGGAGGGAATCCTTGCCGCCGACCTGTCCGACCTGGAGGCCATCGAGGATATTTCCGCCGACCAGGCGCAGGCTATCTGGCATGCCGCCGAAGTAGCATACACACAAGAACATGGTGAGATAGAAGAATGATGAAACTCCACGAAGTAGCCAAAGATGTAGATGTCTCCGCCGAGGAGCTCATCGAAATTCTACAGGACATCGATATTGCCGTCGATGGCGCCGATGCTGAGCTCACCGACGAACAGGTTGCACAGGTTTGCGATGAACTGGGCTATGCCTCGATCGAGGCGGCGCGCGCCGAAAACGTCCCGTCCGAAGAGCCGGAACCGGAACCTCCCGCCGCCGAAGAGCCGGTGGCCGAGGCGGCACCGGAAGAGCCTGTCCCTGCCGTCGAAGAGGCGCCTGCAAAGGAAGACGAGCCCGCAGACTCCAACCTCATCGAGCTGAAGAAACCGAAGGTCATCGTCAAGGACTTTGCCCAGATGATGGGCATGAAGCCGAACCAGGTGATTGCCGAGATGATGAAGATGAACATCTTCGCTTCCATCAATGCGGAGATCGACCTGAAGGTTGCCAAGGAGATCGGCGCAAAGCATGGCTTTACTGTCCGCAAAGAGGAGAAGAAAAAAGCCCCGCCCGCGCCGCCGAAGTCGAAGAAGATTGCCATGAAGATGGCCAAGGAGGCTCCGGATTCCCCGGACACCTTGCTCCCGCGTCCGCCGGTTGTCACGTTCATGGGACATGTCGACCATGGCAAGACCTCGCTGCTTGACCAGATCCGGAACACCCGCGTGGTGTCGGGCGAGTCCGGTGGCATTACGCAGCATATCGGTGCGTACACGGTTGAACTCAACGACCACAAGATCACATTTCTCGACACGCCGGGCCATGCCGCCTTCACGGCGATGCGTGCGCGCGGCGCAAACCTGACCGATATTGCCGTGCTGGTGGTTGCCGCCGACGATGGCGTGATGCCGCAGACGGTCGAAGCCATCAAGCATGCACAAGCGGCCGGGGTCTGCATCATTATCGCGATGAACAAGATGGATCTGCGCGCCGCCAACCCCGACCGTCTAAAACAGCAGCTTCAGGAAAACGAGATCATGGTGGAGGACTGGGGAGGAGCGATCGGTTGCTGCCCGGTGAGCGCGGAAACCGGCGAAGGTGTCGACGGTTTGCTGGAACGAATCATCCTTGAATCCGAGATGCTCGAGCTCAAGGCCAACCCGGATAAACCGGCCAACGGTTTTGTGGTCGAGGCGCAGATGGAACCCGGCATGGGGCCGACGGCCAGCCTGCTCGTAAAGAACGGAACCATCAAGGTGGGCGACAGCGTGGTCTGCGGCTTGTACTGGGGCCGGGTCAAGGCGCTCATTAGCGACCAAGGCAAGAAGGTTCGTTCGGTAGGGCCATCGACTGCGGTGAAAGTTCTGGGACTCACCAGTGTTCCGGGTGCCGGCGACGAGTTTCAGGTGATGTCGGATGATCGGGAGGCCAAGGCGATTTCCGAAGAGATGCAACAGGCGGAACGCACGCAAGCGCTGGAGGGTGCGGCCGCGCCGAAGAAGATGTCGCTCGACGACCTGTTTGGCGCAGCCGAGTCAACCGAAAAGAAGGAGCTCAAGGTTATCATCAAGACCGATGTGCAAGGATCGCTCGAAGCGATCGAGCACTCCTTGAAAGGGATCAAGAGCGACAAGGTCGACATCAAGATTATTTCCAACGACGTGGGAAACATTACCGTAAACGACGTTATGCTGGCCAGTGCCTCGGACGCGATCATTCTTGGGTTCCATGTCGGGAAAGAGAGCGGGGCGAACGCGGCGGCCAAGCGCGAAGGCATTGAAATCCGCCTGTATAGCATCATCTATGAACTCATCGATGAAGTGGAAAGCGCCATGAAGGGGTTGCTCGAACCCGAACTGCGCGAGCAGGTGATCGGCGAGGCGGAAATCCGCGAGGTGTTCGAACTCAGCAAGAAGAGCAAGATTGCCGGGTGCATGGTGATGAGCGGGCGTGTTACCGCGAAAGCCAGCATTCGCATCAAGCGCGGGCACGACATCCTTTTCGAGGGGCTGATCGGTTCGCTCAAGCGTTTCCAAAACGAGGCCGCCGAAGTTCGCCAAGGGCAAGAGTGCGGCATTCGCCCGGACAACTTTACCAACTTCGAACCAGGCGATGTGATCGAAGCGTACCTCGTTGAAAAAATTACGCAGGAGCTCTGAGGGAACCGAAGAACAACGAACAAGGAATTTCGATCCGATGGAAGTCGGATTGAAAAACCCTTCCGCGATTTTACCGCACTCAAAAACCGTCCTCTCATCGGACGGTTTTTTTTATTCCTTCCACTCATGTGTTTTGTCGCACCGAGTTGGAATCCAAAATTGAAGAGGGTAAATCGAACGTCTTTTTTTATAAACTAAACGGGTTGCATAACATTCGCTTTGTGCCTATAAACATTTTGCAGGAACAAGAGGGGCGATCGTTAATAGCTCTTTGCACGAGTGCAAATTCGGTCGAGCCAGAACAGTGCGTAGGCAGTGATTGTTAGGAGTACAAACAAGGAGATGACAATGGCAGCAAAGAAAAAAGCAAAAGCAAAGAAAAAAGCCCCGGCCAAGAAGGCCCCGGCCAAGAAGAAAGCAGTGAAGAAAGCTCCGGCGAAAAAGAAAGCTGCC
>JBDLHZ010000239.1:0-4504 GCA_039715135.1 Verrucomicrobiota bacterium | reverse complement strand
AGGCTGTTCCGAATAGTGCAAACACCCAATCGTTTAGTGCATTTACGTTTCGGCGCGCCTCTGCCTAAGCTTTCACTTGAATTGGTGGAGAAGGGCTTCGCCGATTAAACAAAGGAGATAGTGGTATGAGAAAGCGAATATTGAGAAACGTGTTGATGGCATGTGCCGTTGTTGCCTTGGCCGGAAGCGCTTCGGCGAGGTATCTGGTCTTTTGGCCGCCAAGTGGCGATGTGGCGAACTGGAACGACGCGAATACATGGCTGGATGTGGACGCTGCTTGGGCTCCCGTGTCCAACCCAACGGCTGCAGACACGGTGGAAATCAGGGATCCTGACAAGAAACTCATTATCGATACGTATGCCGAATGCCAGGCATTTACAGGCCCGGGTCATCAGTCGTGGAGCGCGAATAGCACTGTGGATGTTCTTAGTGGCGGCGATTTGCAGGTCAAAACCACGGGTTGGGGCGATGTCCTTCACATGGGGTATGCAGGAGAGGGAACGCTTACTGTAAATACCGGCGGCAGTGTCCATGTCCAGGCAAATGCCAGTTGGGAAGGTGGCGTAACGCGTCTCGGTGGTCCTGTGGGTTGCGATGCCTTGCTCAACATGCAGGGAGGGCTCTACATTTCCGACAACGCGCTTAGTCTGGACGAGTATAACGAGGGCGGCACATCCAGAATACAATTGGATGACGGTTTGGTAAACATTGGCTGGCTGAACATGGGCACCGGTGGCTCAATAGATATCGTCGATGGTAAAATGGAAATACGAGCCGACATGAGTGCCTCCATGCCCGGCTGGATCACCGGTGGAAAGATCACAGGTTATGGCGGTGCAGGAACGGTTGAGTGGGACTATGGCGTGACCGCTCCCGGCGTAACAACCATCACGGCTATTCCGGAACCTGCCACCATTGCCATGCTGGGATTGGGTGGTCTCGGAGCGTTTTTTGTACGCCGGTTTAGGATAATGTAGAATGTTCATTCCTCTCTTCCCCATGCCATCGCTTGCAGTGGGGTGGCGGGGGAATAGTGCAACGGGGGCTGCGGAAATCCGAGGCTCCCGTTTTTTTTGAGGTCGTTATGAAAAGAATGATTGTGAAGAGCGTTTTGTCCGGGGTTGCAGTCATGTATGTTGCTGAATGAATGGGTAGACGTATGACATCGTTTCGTATTTTTGGGTGCATGGCCTTGTTTTTCCTTGTGTGCAGCATTGGCGAGGCCCGCACGGTTTTCAATGTGGATAGTTATGGTGCGGTTCCCGACGACGGGCTGGATGACGGGCCGGCCGTACGCGCCGCCGTTGCCGCCGCGATTGGTTCCGGGAGTCCCAGCGAAGTGCGTTTCGGGGTGGGAGAATACCGCCTTGCACCGGCGACGGGAGCAACGGAGTGCGTCAAGATCGATAGTGCAACGGATCTGTGGTTCAGCGGGGCCGGCACGAACCTGACCGATCTGGTATTCACGGATCGTTCCGTATTTTCCATCCGCGTCCATTATAGCCAGGATGTGGTCGTGGAGGGATTCTCGGTGGACTATGACCCCCTGCCGTTTACGCAGGGAACGGTTACGCGGGTCGGGGTGGACGAGTTCGATATCCAACTGGACGGCGGCTACCCGCTTCTAAGCGATCCTTATTTCAACAACCCCGACTGGGATATTCTGGGCGAGGAGGTCGCAACCATCGGCGGCACCAACTACTACGATGGATATCTCTACCACCCGGATTGGGCCGGGCCGCATCCCGTCTTTACGGATCTGGGGGGAGGAAAGTTTACGGTTTCCCCGATCGAAGGCGAACGGGTGAATGAAATGGCGCAGAACGACCGGATGGTTTTGTGGGCCAATGCATGGCATCCCATCGAGTTCATTGGGAATGTCGGCATAACCTTCCGCAATGTGAATGTTTTTTCCAGTCCGTGGATAACGACATCCTGGCATGCCAATGAAAACGTGCAGATCGACCACATCGCGATATTGCCGAAACCCGGCACGACCCGCTACCTCTCCACCAACCGGGATGGCATGACCGGAAACGGATGGCGGGGAAGCCTCGTCATAGAGGATTGCTATTTCCAGGCCCTGGGGGACGACTATATCAATATCGGCGGGTATGAATCCTCCATTTCCTCGGTTGAGGCAGCCGCGCAAATCGTTGTATCGGCACCCAACCAGCACGAGACCTTCAAGGTCGGGGACCATATCCAAATCTACGACAAGGCAAATGCAACGCTGGTTGCCCAGGTCGGCATCGGTTCGGTTGCCGATCTTGGAAGTTGGAATTTTCGCCTGATCCTTGATTCCACGGTAGCTGGCATGACCGCTGGGATGAAGGTCTACAACATCGACAGCTGCGGAGCCGGTGCCGTGATCCGCAACAACCGGTTCATGGAATCGCGTAGCCGGGTCGTGCTGCGTAGCCACGATGTGCTGGTGGAAAGCAATGCGTTTCACAGCGTGGCCAAGGAGCTGATTGATATCATCTACGACTATGGTTGGGGCGCGGGAATCGTACCCTTCAACATCACGGTAAGGGGCAACGAGTTCATTCGTCCGCTGGGCATCCGCGACGACACCCTCCACGTGGAGCAGAAAACCGGCGGCGTGGCGGTTCCGGACATGAGCATTACCAATATCCTGATCGAGGGAAACGTGTTCAAGACCGCCCTCGTGGAACCCATCAACCTGTATGGATGCCGCGATGTGCGAATCATCGACAACACCATTGAAATGACTTCGTCGACCGGCCATGACGTGATTTACGCGCATTATTTTGAAGACCTTAGCATCGAGGATCTGGAGCTGAACGATTCCGGCAATCTGCTGCGGGTTTTCCAAGGAAAAGGAAGCGACGATGTCCTTTTCCTGAGGCTCTCAGGCAATGCCAGTCCTTTGTTCGACTACACATCCGATGGAACGGTGACCATGGCCGAGTGGCTGTTTGACGAGGATGCCGGGTGGTACGCGTTCAACAGTGCCTTGGATGTATCCGGCAACAGCTATTGCATACTGCGTGGCGATGCGTGGTGGACAAATGGATGCTGGGGCAATGCCGTCAATCTGGATGGCGCGGGGGACTACCTTGCAATCAACACTCTGCAGTTCAATCGCAGCGACTATGATGAAATCACCGTCGATACATGGATCAAGACAACGGATCCAGCTGACCAGATCCTGATGGATTTCGATGTTTCCGAATACTGGAGCCTCGCCTTGTCGGGCGGGAAGCCGGTGTGGAGCGTTGCCACCAGTCCTGGTGCGGAACAGCGATTGAATGGAACCACGGCCATCAACGATGGAATGTGGCACCATGTCGCGGCGGTGTTCGACCAAGGAGCCATGCGGCTTTATGTCGATGGGGTGCTGAACAGCAAAAAGACGGTTGGCGACGGCACGTTCGGAACCGGTACTACTCGGTATGGTTTTATCGGTACTGGATCGGAGGCCTCCTCTGCCGATGGCGCACAGGGACCGACCGACTATTTCAACGGGGATGTGGACGAGACCCACATCTTCCTGCGCGCCTTGACGGAGGATCAGATCCAGCGCTTGTATTCCTTCGGGATGGATGGCGACCGGGACGGGTTGCCCAACTGGTGGGAGGATCAATATTTTGGCGGGCAGACAAACGCCAACCCCGTTGTGGATACAGACGGCGATGGCCAGGACAACGGCGATGAATATGTTACCGGATTGGATCCGACCAATGCCGCTTCCTATTTCAGCCTGGATGGTTTCACGGCTGGCCCGGAAGCCGTCTTTCAGTGGGACGTGGCTGCGGGCCGGCTCTACAACGTCTACTGGAGTTCCAATCTCCTGGATGGCTTTACGCTGCTTCAAGGCGATATTCCCTGGACGGAAAACGTCTATACCGATGCGACCCACTCTGCCGAGCAGGCGGGTTTCTACAAGCTTGGCGTCTACTTGCAGGAACCGTCCCCCTTTACCGGCATCGTCTTCCAAGACACGTTTGATGGTTCCGGTGCACTGGGTGCCACATGGAATTCATGGCAGAACTCCTCCAGCGGAGCCAATCCCGGACAAAGCGGCGGCAGCTATGTCTTCGACCATGCCGGAACGGACTGGGCCCAGGCTGCGGTGCAGGCCACGACCACCGTGGACGTTGCTTCCTTCGACTCGGTTGAGTTCAGGTTCGACATAAAGGATTTTGGCGGATCCACTGTTGGCGTAACAGTAGACGGGAGAACCTCTTTCATTGCGGGGGAGCATGACAGCAGTCTGGACTCCTTGTTCGACGCATCGCTTGACGGCATGGTGTTGCAGGTCAGGCATGGGGATATAAACTTTGGTTCCTCGCCCCGCACTTGGGTGGAGATCCGAAAAACGGACAACAGCCTGCTTGGGAAAACAGTGGTCCAATCCACGAACGACTTTACACTGGTCATGACCCTGTCGACCAACTCGTGGGCTCTTGGCGTGGAAGACGCCGGATCATGGATCGCCGAGGGCGTGGACAGCGGACTCCATGGATACGACACCTCG
>JBDLHZ010000238.1:0-4520 GCA_039715135.1 Verrucomicrobiota bacterium | reverse complement strand
AACGACTTGAACGAGGGCGAAGCCCGTTTTAACGAACAAAAGGAGTGAAGAATGAACGAACTGGAAACGATTGTCGAACTGTCGCACGAATTCGGTAGCGAGGACTATGTAAAGGGCGGGGGAGGCAACACCTCCGTGAAGAATGAAACCACCCTGTGGGTCAAACCCTCCGGCACCACGCTGGCCGGGCTGGAAACCGAAACCTTCGTGGCGATGAACCGCACCAAGGTCAACGAGCTTTATGAAGCGGAAACACCCGCCGAAGCGGCCGCGCGCGAGGAGTTGGTGAAGAACCTGATGGCCGCCGCCGTCGAGAACGATGCGGGGCGTCCGTCGGTGGAAGCACCGTTGCACAATGTATTCGAGGCCATCTTTGTGGTGCACACGCACCCGGCGCTGGTGAATGGACTAACGTGTGCAAAGGACGGCAAGGCTGCCTGCGAACGCCTCTTTCCCGATGCGCTGTGGGTGGAATACATCGATCCGGGCTACACGCTTTGCATGGAGGTGCGCGAACGCATCGAGGGCTACAAGGCGGCGAACGGCAAGGAACCTGAATTGCTCGTGTTGCAAAACCACGGCATCTTCATCGCGGCCGATACGGCCGAAGAAATCCGTGCGCTCTACGCCCGCGTAATGGATGCGCTGAAGACGGAATATTCAAATGCCGGGGTTGCCATGGGTTTAACGGTTGCCGAAGCAGACGTTGCAACGGAAACCGAAGAACGGATCAAAACGCTCTTCGGCGATGATGCCGCGTTCGTTGCATCGTCCGGCCTGTTCCCCGTTGCGCCCGGGCCGATCACGCCCGACCATTTGGTCTATTCCAAAGCCTTCCCGTTCACTGCCGATCTGACGGACGAAGCGGCCGCGCAATACAAGACCGAGCGCGGCTATGCCCCGAAAGTCATCGTTGCGGGCGACCGGGTCTACGGCATCGGCAACTCGCAGAAAAACGCGGGGCTGGCACTGGAATTGGCGCAGGACGGCGCGCTTGTCATGCAACTGGCCGAAGCCTTTGGCGGCATCAACTACATGACCGACGCCCACCGCGAATTCATCGAGAACTGGGAAGTCGAATCCTACCGCGCCAAGCAGGTTTAACCACCGCGAACGTTTTCGATGTGTTGCACTTCAGCGACCGTTGCCTTGCCTTGCCGCTGAAGCCTTTTTTGAGCGGATCGCGCCAAGCGTGGCGCGCATGGCAAGGGATGCCCGCAGTTTGTCCGCCCACGGCATCGCGGCGCGTGAGCGCTGCCAGGCGGCCTGTCTTTCTAAAAGTTGCAGGATGTCACTTCTCATCGAACCGCTCCAGGAATCGGCGCCATTCCGGCGCCAGCCCGTGTCGGGCGGCCAGCTTAGCAATCTGTTCGTCCGTTGCGGCGCCCGATTCGCGAATGGCCAATACGCGGGCCAGATCCTTGGCCCGCCCCACGCTGAGCGCGATGAGCGCAAGGTAGTCGGCACGCACAACGCATAGCGGAATGCCGTCGATCTCCCCCGTTTCGGCTTCGGCCATTGCGGCTTCGGTTAGCGGACTGAACGCAGGTATGAATTGGACGGGCCAGTCGCCCACGCGGATGGCCTCGCCCTCCGGCTCGTAGCCATGTTGCCGACAGAAGGCGTAGATGGAGCCTAGAAGGTCAAGCCCATCCGAATTGGGGACAGCAACCAGAATATCGGCATCCAGCGTTGCAACCGCTTCGGTATAGCGCATCTGGGCGACAGCCCCAAACACGGCGTATCCCGTGATGACGCCTGCCTGCACCATTTGGTTGAGGAGTTTTGCCACTTCTTCCATGCACCCTGTATATCGCAGATCGACATGGAGTTCAAGGGTGGTCCGGTTGCGTTTCGGGACACTGCAGAAAGGGCTTTCCGGATATGATTGTCCAGCGGAATCCGGAATCCGATATTTCACACCTGCGCAGGTGTGAATTTTTTATAAATAGCGCTTTACCAGGCGTGAAATAAAAAGCAAAAAACAGCTTGATCGAAAGCAATGTAAAGGGTAAAAGAAAGGAAATCGAAAGCAATAGGAAAGTTTCTAGGGCAAAAAAACGACATGAGCGCAACATTTGCAGAGCGACGGAAAATCATTCTCGAGGTGCTGGCGGAAGACGGCAGCGTGAGTGTTTCCAGTCTCGCCAAACGGCTGGGCGTTACCGTGGTGACGGCCCGCGCAGATCTTGCCGCATTGGAGGAGGAAGGATTGCTCATGCGCACCCATGGCGGTGCAGTACCTGCCCAGCACCCGAAGCTTATGGAGCGCATGCAGGCCGGCAAGGAGCTTAAGAGCGACATTGCCAAGGCCGCCGCCTCCATGATCAAAGATGGCGACACCGTGATCATCAGCGCGGGAACCACCACGGCGCTGATTGCCAAATACCTGCTGGGCAAGCGCGATGTGCATATCGTTACAAACAACACGTTGCTGCTCACCTATGCGCGCATGAATCCGCAACTGCGCGTCACGCTTGTCGGCGGCGAGTTCCGCCCGGAAGAGGAGGGGATCGTCGGCCCCATGGCTTTGCAGACCATCGACCAATTTCACGTTTCCAAGGCCTTCATCGGCATTGACGGCGCCTCCGTCAAGCAGGGCTTCACTGCCCACTTTGTCGAGAGTGCCGACCTTGTCCGCAAGATGGCCGAGCAGGTGGACCAGGTTGTTGTGCTTTCCGGTTCCGGAAAGTTTGGCAAACCGGGCTTTGCGCGCATCCTGCCGTTCGACGGCATCGATGCACTTGTAACCGATAATGAACTAACCAAAGAGTTTGAAGAGAAACTGTCGACCGCCGGTGTGCGGATCGTAAAAGCCTGAGGGAATAACGAATAACGAACAAGGAATATCGAATCTCGAAAGAGGACTAGGGCATCGCGATCGGGCACTTCGTAATTCGGAGTTCCTTGTTCGATATTCGATATTCAAAAAGGAGAACTATCATGGCAACTGAAGTATTACTGCCGAGGCAGGGGCAATCCGTAGAATCCTGCATCATCATTGAATGGAAAGTGAACGAAGGCGACACCGTCACCGAAGGACAGGCGCTTTGCGAGGTGGAAACCGACAAGGCCACCTTTGAGGTCGAAGCCACCGCATCCGGCACCGTGCTCGGCATCTTCTATCCTGCCGACGCCGACGTTGAAGTCCTCAAGGTTATTGCCGCCATTGGCGAGGCGGGCGAAGATGTCTCTGCGCTTCGTCCTGCGGACGAAAGCGCGGGAACTTCGAACGTCGAACAACCAACATCGAACGTTGAAGTGGAAGAAGCTCCCCAGCAGGTCGAAGTTCAAAGTTCGACGTTCGATGTTCAGAGTTCTGGTCCAGTCGGTGCGTCTCCAAGGGCAAAAAACCTTGCTTCCAATAAAGGTGTGGACATTTCTTCCGTTGTTGGAACTGGACCAGCTGGTCGCGTAATCGAGCGCGATGTCGCCGCTGCACAGGCCGCACCGGTTTCCCCAGCGGCGCAAGCCAAGGCTTCTGCCGAAGGGCTGGCGGTTCCGGGTTCTGGAAGCGGAATGGGTGGTCGCGTACTGGCGGCCGACCTGACTGCCGTTGCGCCGGAAGCGGTTGGAGCGGCTATTGCCTCCATGGACTTCCCGGGCAATGCCACAGAGATTCCTGTCAAGGGTGTGCGCAAGGTGGTTTCGAGCCGTATGCTGGCCTCGTTGCAGAATACCGCGCAGCTTACGCTCAACGCTTCGGCCGATGCCCGTTCTATTCTGAGCTACCGCAAGAAGTGCAAGGCGGCTCCGGAAGAAGCCGGCGTTGGCGGCATCAACATTACCGATGCCGTGCTCTATGCCACGGTCAAGACATTGACTGAATTCCCCGAATTCAATGCCCACTGGATGGGCGACAAGATCGTGCAGTTCGAGAACGTCCATCTTGGCCTCGCAGTCGATACGCCGCGCGGCCTGACGGTGCCGGTTATCCGCTACGCCAACCTGATGAGCCTGAAGCAGCTTTCCGCCGAAGCCAAGCGCGTGGCCAAGGCTTGCGTCGAAGGCACGATCGAACCCGACGAACTGACGGGCGGCACCTTCACGGTCACCAACATTGGATCGATGGGCATCGAAAGCTTTACGCCGGTGTTGAATGCTCCCGAGGTTGGAATCCTGGGGGTCTGCGCCACGCAGCTGAAACCGGTCATGAACGGCGGCGACGTCGAGTTTGTTCCGCACACGGGGCTTTCGCTCACCATCGACCACAGTGCGGTCGACGGCGCGCCCGGCGCCCGTTTCCTCGCCAGCCTGAGAAGCAAGCTGGCTGCGTTTGAACTCACGCTCGCTGGATAGCAACGACAAGTCGGATCGGTCTGATCTGTCCGACCCGTCAGATAGGAGAATCTAATGTACGACATTATCATTATTGGAGCGGGACCGGGCGGCTATGAAATGGCTGAACGGGCCGGCCATAGAGGCAAGAAGGTTTTGCTGGTTGAAAAAGCGCATCTCGGCGGTGTTTGCCTGAACCACGGCTGTATCCCGACCAAGACGCTGCTCAATTCCGCCAAGCA
>JBDLHZ010000237.1:0-4555 GCA_039715135.1 Verrucomicrobiota bacterium | reverse complement strand
TTTCCATCAATGGCAAATGGGTTCATGACGGCCCGGCCCGAGCCTATCCCAACCATTTTCTGTATGACACCCACGAGGTCGGCGACCTGTTGAAAAAGGGGAAGAACCGGATCGAGGTTGTCGTTCGCTATTTCGGCGTTGGAACCTTCCATCAACTTCCGTTGCAGGCCGGTCTTCGTGCTCGGTTGGATACCGAAGAGGGTTCTGTCGCCACCGACACCTCGTGGCAGGCCTCCCCCTCGGCGACGTGGCAGCAGTGGACGCCGAAGATTTCCATCCAGATGGAGCCGGTGGAGGAGTACGACGCCCGCCTCGAAAACATCCTCGACTGGCAGCCCGTCGTGGAGGTGAAGCGTCCCGGAAAAACCACTGCCCGCAACGTTGGTCTGTTGACAAAAAAGCCGCGGCGTTTCACAAAGCTTCACGGCGCAACGGTCGTGAAGCGGGCAAAACCCCGGTTTGTGGTTCCGGTAACCCTGATTGCCCAACCGGGGGTGATCGAGGCCAACGGAAATACCTCCCGGCCGGTGATCCTCGCTTCCAGCTTTACCGTCCGCGAAAAACGGCAATTCAACTTCGAACTGGAGACCAAGGATGTCGATTTCGCCAATCCCGATGCGAAAAACTGGATGGTAGCCGTCAACGGACGCATTTTGAATACGGGGAAGATAACCTTGTCGCCGGGCAGCCATCAGGTTCTTTTCATCTGCGCATCGTTTACCGGGCATGCGAAGGATCTGGCATTTCCGTATCTGGATATGGAGGGTGGTAAATGGGGTTCGTGGAAGGTGGCCGTTCTCGATGAGTTCCTTTTCCGTGAGGATGACCTGCTCTGGCATATGTTCCCCAACAAGAAGCTGGAAAAGATCGAAGCCGCCTATCTCAAGAAGGCCGAAGCGCTGGCCACCGCCTGCAAGACCGGAGAACAGGTCGACGAGCTGTTGGGCGGCTATTTCCGGGACATTCCAGAGGAACAGGTTTTCGTGGACGATTTCGCGGCGGAGTTTGCCGACCGGGAACCGCTGGGTTCCGCCGATCGCCTGTTCGACGGGAAGACCGTCAAGCCCTCCCGGAAAGGGGATGTGGAACTCTGCTTCGATCTGGGCGAACAGTCATGCGGCTACTATGACTTCAACATCAAGGCCGACGAAGGCGTCATCGTTGATTTCAACGGGGTTGAATATATTACGTCGGAAGGTGCCGTCCAGCACACCATGGGCAACCGCAACGGCATGCGCTACATCACCAAGCAGGGAGCAAACCGCTTCACGTCGCTCAAACGCCGCTCCGGCCGGTATCTTTTTGTGACGTTGCGCAACCAGAAGGCGCCGGTCGAAATCAAAAGCCTGCGGATCATTGAATCGACCGCGCCGGTCGTGGCGGAAGGTTCGTTCTCATGTAGCGACCCCATGCTCAACCGCGTCTGGAAGATGTCCGAGCGCACGCTTCAGCTCTGCATGGAGGACACCTTTACCGACTGCCCGCTCTACGAGCAAACGCTCTGGATCGGCGATGCCCGCAACGAGGCGCTCTACGCCTTTGCCGCCTATGCAAACTACGATGTTTCCGCCCGCAGCCTGGAAATCGGTGCGCAGTCGCTGGAACGTCTTCCGATTGTCGGTTGCCAGGTGCCGTCCTCATGGGACTGCCTGATCCCGGCATGGAGCTTCCTTTGGGGCATGCATGTCTGGGAGCACTATTTCCATAGCGGCGACCGCAAGCTTCTCCGCAAGCTGTGGCCTGCCATCCAGCAAAACATCGCCGGCGCGCTCGACATGCTCAACGACAAGGGTCTATTCAGCGGCACCTTTTGGAACCTGATCGAATGGGCGCCGATCGACGAGAGCCAGCCGACGGTGCTGCACAACAACATGCTTCTGGTCGGGGCGCTGCGCGCCGCCGAAAACTGCGCCGAAGCCCTGAAGGATGAAAAGGTGCGGAAGCGGATGGTTGCTGCACGCAACAAGCTGATCCGGGCCGTCAACCATACATGGAACGATGGAAAGTCCTCCTATCCCGACAGTATTCAAGAAAACGGCAAACCCAGCCCGAAGATCTGCCAGCATACCTCCATGCTGCCGGTCATGTTCGACATGGTTCCCCGTGGCAAAAAGGAAGAGCTTCGTCAAAACCTGCTGAACCCGCCGAAGGGAATGACCACTGTCAGGGCGCCGTTTGCCATGCAGTTCATGTATGAAGCCCTCGAAGGGCTGGGCGAGCTTGATGCGGTGCTCGACTCCATCCGTACCGGCTTCCAGCCGATGGTGGATGCCGGGGCGGACACGGTGTGGGAAACCTTTGCCGGCAGCACCTGTTCACCGGACGGCTTCCCGACCCGCAGCCATTGCCACGCGTGGTCGTCCAGCCCAATCTGGTTCCTCAACCGGATCGTGCTCGGGATTCGCCAAACGGCGGTTGGTGGGAAGGCCTTTGAAATCAGCCCGTGGCTTGGCGGCCTGCGCCATGCGCGCGGTGCCACCGCCACGCCGAAGGGATTGGTTTCCGTCGATTGGAAGATCAAAGGCAAAGCCCTGGAGGTTTCCATCGCTGCGCCCAAAGGCGTAAAGGTTGAATTCAAGCCCAATGCCAGCCATGAAGGGTTGGAAGTGAAAGTAGACGCAAAGTAGACTGAATATTTTGCTCCGTTTACCGATCCCGCATGGTTGTTTGGTTGGAAGGCCCATAAAAGAAAATAAGGGCAGGTGTCCTGCAGGGGGTGGATGTCCTCCCGTTGGAGCTTCATTGGTTATAGTTCCTTCCCGACATATTTCAAGATTCTTTCGAGCACAACGTTTTCTTCGGCGAACTTGTCGATGAGTGCGTGGTATTCGCGCACGAGCCTTTCGGATATTTTTATGGCGAAGGCGGTCTCTTTTTCGTCGAGTCCTTTCTGGCGGCAAAGCAACACCTGCCGGAAGTTGCGGATGTAGCGGTGGATCGCCTCGGGAGAGTGCCGCGTTTCTCGGCTGACCTGTCCGACGTCCTTGCCTTCGAGGAACAGCTTGCGGATGATCGGCTTTTTATGGGTGAGCGTCGGCCCCATGTCATGGATGGTGCCGCGCCGCGGCACCAGCTCGTCGGTCTCGAACTCGTGTTCATGGATGTAGCGCCCGACGGTGGGCGGGGAGATCTTGAGCAGGATGGCCACTTCGGCATTGGTCATGCAGCCGTTCTGGTCGTCGGCCTGCGTGAAGAGGCGGACGGCGGCTTCTTTCTTGATCTCGCGCAGACGCCTGCCTTCGGCGCGGTCGGCGATGTCCCGGGGTTGCACAAGGTCGAGCACGACGCTTTTGAGCCGGGTGTTGCGCATGCTTTTGCCGTAGGAGGAGGTCTCGTCCTTGTCGACGGTGACCCATTGGATCTGCCCTTGGTGCAAGTGGCTGGTTTCCGGGTAGAACTCGTTGACCATGCCCAGTATGGCCTGCACGAGCACCTTGCGGGTGCGCTGGCCGCCGAGCTGGGGGCATTCGTCGGCGAAGAACGATTCGAGTGCCCCGACAAAGGTTTTCTGCATCATCGGGTTGTAGGTGGCCTGGAGGTGGGTGCGTTGTTTTTTCACCGCTGCCTCCATGCGTTTCTTGCATTCGCGCGGGGTGAAGGTCCCCCTTTTTGGAAGTCCTCCGCCTCGAAGAACTTCCCGCCGATAATCTCGAGCTCCTGGAGCCTCCGCGCGAACCCCGGGGAGTTGCGGTGTTCGGCGAGCACCTCCTGGTAGGTTTTCACCCCGGCGACGGAAATGCCCATCGTCAAGGCCGTTGCGAAAGAGTCGAACTGGTGCTGCCCGAGGAAGACCACGCGTGCGAAAGTCTGGATGTAGCGCTCCACCGCGGCAAGGCTGTGGTTGATCTTGCGCGCAACCTCCGGCGTGTCGTCCCCATCGATCCAGTGGCGGATCGCCACGCCCCGGTGCGATACGCCCGGGCCGATATCCTTCTGCTGGCCCCGCGTGGCCACCATGATGTCCATTTCGCGCAAAGCCCTCACGTCCCGGCGGATCGTGCGCACATCGCAATGGAGCAACCGGGCGAGATCTTCCTGGGAAAGCAACCCGTCTTGTTCGCGGGCTTGCTCCGTCAGCCGCAGGATACTGTGACGGCGAAGGCCGTCCGCACCCGACTTGTTGGATATATCGATATCCTCCGGATCATGCAGCGTCAGCACCACGCGGGCCAGGCGGCATTCCCGCAAAGGCTTGCCTGCGCCCTCCGAGGTCTCCACGCACTCGTAGAACATCTGGCCGCTTCTAAGCGGCTGGTTCTGCGGTTCAGCGAAGAAGACCTCCTTGACGACCTCGACGAGTTCGTCCGCCTCCCAGGGGCTTAGTCCCGCCCCCTCGACGGCCAGCTTCGCCAGCCGTTGTTCCTGCGTCTTTATTTTGAGTCGGCGGGCTTGCTCCGCCTGTGCATTGTCCGTACGTTTGATCATGTGGATGTCCTTCCTTTTGTTGGTTTTGCACCCCGCATTATGCGGGTCCAACGGGAGGACATCCACCCCCTGCAGCACACCTGCCCTTATTTCCGATTAAGGGCACCGGACAGGTGCCCTAATCGGAAAT
>JBDLHZ010000236.1:0-4558 GCA_039715135.1 Verrucomicrobiota bacterium | reverse complement strand
AATACACGAACCACACGAAAACAAATCAATAACAGTCCGGTGGAACGCTTTTCGTGTATTTAGTGTATTTCGTGGTTAAACATATTCCAGTAGAGCAGGTTTAGGATAGATCGTTTAGGAGCGTAGAATGGAAGGAACTATGAGTATTCGAGGAATGGTTTTTGATTGCGACGGCACGCTCTACCATGGGTCGGAGCCGATCGGTCATGCGGTCGGCTTCGTCAACCGGTTGGTGGATGAACTCGGAATTCAGGTGATGTACTACACCAACCGCGCCTACCGTACACCGGAAGAGGTTTC
This sequence comes from Verrucomicrobiota bacterium, assembly GCA_039715135.1. Taxonomy (GTDB): domain Bacteria; phylum Verrucomicrobiota; class Kiritimatiellia; order Kiritimatiellales; family Pontiellaceae; genus Pontiella. The sequence goes on along the minus strand of JBDLHZ010000236.1, from coordinate 4,258 downwards.
CGCCATGCTCTCCGGAATGGGCTTTCCGGCCTCGGCGTCGCAGGTACTCACCGGCGGAACCGTCACGGCCTATGAGCTTCAAGGGCGCACCGCCTTTTGCATAGGCTCCCCTCCGCTCAAGGCCGCACTGGAGGAAAGGGGCGTCACCCTTTCTGACAACGAAGCGGATTTCGTGGTCGTCGGATACACCGAAGACATAAAAGGATCCGAGCTGACCACGGCGATCCAGCTTATTTGCCACTACAACGCCGAGTTTGTCGCGACGAATCAGGACGCGTACATTATTGAAAACGGAAGACGGGTGCAGGAGAACGGCCCGCTGCTGGCCGCGGTCCGCGAGGCGGTAGGACGGGAACCCGTCATTTTCGGCAAACCGCATCAGGCGGGCATTCGCATGGCCCGCCGGGCCATGGGGCTGGAGCAGGAGCAAATGATGCTGGTGGGCGACAATCTTGAAACGGATATCCAGTGCGGGATTTCAGCCGGGATCGACACCGTGCTCCTGCTCTCCGGCGTGACATCGCGCCAGCAGGTCGAGGCCGCCCACCCGGAAGCCCGCCCGACCTGGGTCGCCGAGCATCTCGGCGATCCGGTCTGGGATGAAATACTGAACGCCGCGAACGGAAACAACTAAACATGGAAACGGAGATGATAAACCGCGAATAAACGCCAATAGACGCGAGTGGTCGGAAGATGTTTATAAACCACTCATAATTAGCGTTCATTCATACTACTATCCGTCAACTTCTTGTTTTTCATGCACGTTTTACACGAGAGCATTTTTACAAGACGATTGATAACAAGACGATGAGGACTCATGGATTCTGGAGAAATAGTCTTGTTATCCATTGTCTTGTGAACCTTGCTTTGGTTGCGGCTATGCCGCGCTAGGCATACGGTTCGGGGCGCTGCGCCATTGAAAGAGAGGTTTAATATGACATCCAGCTTGGTTTTATCCGGCCTGATACTTGCTGGTACTTTATCTTTAAGTAATTTTGATGATAAAGTGACAAAATTAGTAAAATTTACTAGACCGGAAATCCTCCAGTGCTTTTCGCCATCGTTGCTGGCGGAGCTTTTGGGGCGATATCCGGCGTTGCTGGAAGCTCGGGGTGTCCAACTCCCTGTCGACCCCGCCGAGAATTCAATGCCCTTTCACGAGATTTCAGAACTTTTCCTTTGCACCGATGGGGTGGCGGAAGAAAACGCATCTTTGTTTGAGGCACTTCTGAACCCCGTCGCCGCACAAATATTCTTGTGCGCCATATGGGTGTATTATTTGCGGCGACTGGGAATGCGGAAATTCCCGCGGCACGAAGGGGTAGATCCTACTAAAAAGAGGGGTTCACTATGGCGCTTATCCTTGTTGCACCCCGCCGCGGCCTGCCGACTCTAGGCGAAACTGCCTAGGGGTTTGGCCCATGGTTTTGCGGAAGCAGCGGGTGAAATAATTGCTGTCCTGGAAGCCGCATTCGAAGGCAATGTCGGTGATGGTGCGGTCGGTGTGACGGAGCAGTCCGGCGGCTTTCTGGATGCGGACGTGCATGAGGTGGTCGATGGGCGAGCGCCCGATGCAGTCGTGGAAGATGCGCAGGAAGTGGCGCTTGGAGAGGTGCGATTTGTCGGCCAGTTCGTCGAGGGTGACCTTTTCGGCATAGTGCGTTTCGATATGCGCGATGGCGTCGCCGATGCGCAGGAGGTCGATGGATTCTTCGGTCGGCTCGGCCGAATAGCAGCGGGAGAGGTGGACGGCGAGCTGCATGAACAGTCCCTTGGCCATGACACGGTAGCCGGGACTGCGCGTTTCGGTTTCGCGCGTCAGGTCGTGGATCATTTCGTTTGCATGGTTGAGTTGCCGCTCGGAGAGCTGCAGGCGGCTGCGGAACCGGTGCTGGGAACGGAAGGCAGGCTCCAGCGAGAAGAGGGCATGGAAGCCGGGCAGGGCGCGGATGTCCCATTGCTCCATCATTAGTGCCTGGTGGTCGAAAAGGATATTGGCCAGCGCCAGTCCGTGGATGTCCTGATACTGATGCAAATGGTTCGGGGCAATCACAAACACGTCGCCGCTTTTCACGGGGAACTCCTGCTCATCGATCACGTGCATGGCGGTGCCCTTGAGGATGATGACCAGTTCGTCGAACCCGTGGCTGTGGAGCGGGAAATCCGGCTGTGGGTCGCGGATATAAACCTGCAACGGCAAGGTGGGATCCTCGAAGAAATCCTGTTTTTTCAGCAAGTGCGCAGGGCCTAGTGGATGATTAGTCATGGCCACATAGTGCTATAATAAGTCGGGATCGTCAAGGAATAGCTTGTTGGCTACTGGTAGGATTTGTGTTCGATCAACTATTTAACAAGGAGAAATCAATGAGCGTAGACAAGGCATACGAACTGGCAAAGGAACGCTACGCGGCGTTCGGAATCGATACGGATGCGGCGCTGAAAAAGGCGTTGGAACTTCCCATCTCCCTGCACTGCTGGCAGTCGGACGATGTGGGCGGATTTGAGACGAAGCCGGAAGGGCTGGATGGCGGCGGCATCATGGCTACCGGAAACTATCCCGGCAGTGCCCGCAATGGCGAAGAGGCCCGCGCCGACATCGAAAAGGCCATGTCGATGATTCCCGGCACGCAACGCGTGAACGTGCATGCCTGCTATTCCGAAACCGACCATTATGTCGACCGCGACGAAATGGATCCATCCTGTTTCACAAAGTGGATGGACTGGGCGAAGGAACAGGGTATCTGCCTTGATTTCAACCCAACCTTTTTCGCACACCCGAAAGCGGAAGACGGCTACACCCTTTCGCACCGCGACGAAGCAATCCGCGCCTTCTGGGTCAAGCACGGCAAGGCCAGCCGCAAGATTGCCGAAGCCATGGCCGAGGCACAGGGATCGCCCTGCTATGTGAACTGGTGGACGCCCGACGGCTCCAAGGATATCCCGGCCGACCGTTTCGGGCCGCGCGCCCGCATGGCCGCTTCGTACGATGCCATCATGTCCGACGACTCCGTTGACAAGACCAAGTGCGTCGACTTCATCGAAAGCAAGCTTTTCGGCATTGGTTCCGAGGAATATGTGGTCAGTTCCGCCGAATTCTGCTCCGACTATGCTCTCAGCCGCGACATGGGGCTCTGCATGGACATGGGCCACTTCCATCCGACCGAAACGATCCACGGCAAGATTTCGAGCCATCTCCAGTTCATGGACAAGATCCTGCTGCACGTCAGCCGCCCGATCCGCTGGGACTCCGACCACGTCACGCTGTTCAACGACGACCTGAAGAACGTTTTCCTCGAAATCCAGCGCGGCAATGTTTGGGATCGCGTAATCCTCGCGCTCGACTTCTTCGACGCCTCGATCAACCGCATCGGTGCCTACGTCGTTGGAACGCGCGCGGCGCGCAAGGGCATCCTGTATGCATTGCTCGACCCGACCGAACAGCTCCAGTCCTACGAGGCCGAAGGCAAGAATGCCCAGCGCCTGGCGCTGATGGAAGAGTTCAAGTCGATGCCGTTCGCGGCGGTCTGGGACAAGCTCTGCTCAACCGCCGGCGTTGCGGTCGGCGCCGATTGGCTCGCCGAAATGGAAGCCTACGAAACGGACGTGCTCTCCAAGCGCGGATAAGAGAGAGATCAACAGATAATTGGAAGAGAATAGCGACCAATTTCGCAAAGAGCGCGAAGCTGTATGGATGGGGACTTTGCTTCCTTTGCGTTCTTCTGTTAAAAACGCTCAGGAAGTTCATGTTTTGGAAAAGGATAGTTTGGGGGTGTGTTTTGTCTGTATGCAGCAACGTTTTTTGTGGTAGCGCGCATTCGCTGGTTGTGGGAGAAGGGTTTGTGGAGCCGGTTGGTTTTCACGATCCGACCCCGGCCTTTTCCTGGAAGCTGCCGGTCGGTGTGGAGGCGCAGTCGGCCTTTCGTCTTGAAGTGCGCGATGTCCAAAGCCGGAAGCCGGTTTGGGACAGCGGCTGGGTGGAGTCCGCCCAGTCGGTACTCGTGCCCTATGGCGGCAAACCGCTGGCCTCGCGCCAGCAGCTTGCATGGCGCGTCCAGTTCCGCGACGAAGCCGGCGCGGATTCCGAATGGAGCGAACCCGCCTATTTCGAACTGGGGCTGCTTGCAGCAAAGGACTGGCGGGCCAAGTGGATTTTCCCGGATGTTGAACCCGATCAGGACAGAGAACCCGTTTCTTGGCTCCGGCGCGAGTTTCCGGTTCGCAGGGAAGTTGAACGTGCCCGGCTCCATGTCACGGCGCG
>JBDLHZ010000235.1:0-4581 GCA_039715135.1 Verrucomicrobiota bacterium | reverse complement strand
AATAACAGGCCGATTAATAGAAAAGCGTCTTTGCGCGGGGGGCGGGTACGCGGGTGCCGATCTTGTCGAAATGGGCGTTGAGCGGGAGGGTGCGCAACGGGCCGAGTATGTCCAGCAGCCATTTGTTTGAGGTTGCATGGTCGATGATCCGCCCGCGTTCGTCCGTGACGACAATGAGGTAGCCGCCATACTTCCGGCCGCGGGTTTCGCCCCGCCCGTCATACGCAATGGTCTGTACCAAGGTAACCTTGTCGCCATGGAACGTGTGGGATCGGTCGTTTTCCTTGGTGGGCGTAAAACGGCTTTCCTGGCGGTCGAGCATGATAAAGTTGTCGCCGTTGGTCTCTTCGCCGATGGCAAAGAATTCCACTTTTAATCCGTGGTTGTATTCGCCTGCCGAGATTTGCGCGAGCTTGGCACTGAAGACATAGTCGAGTACCTTTGGCGGGTTGCCGCTGATGTGTGGGCTTTCCTTGATAAGGCGCTGGTTGCTCTGCTTGGAAAAATCGATATTGAATTTGGGGGGCATGGCAAGCTCGATGAACTCCCGATCCTCGTCGGAAAGCCGGTTCATTGGAATCTTATTTTGCCGCCTGCGCGGATCCTCCAGTACGGCCTTGTTGCCAATGACGGTTATCAACTTGGCTTCCATCGTTTTTCCGTCCATGCCGGTCCAAGTTCTCATGAGATCCTTGGTGTCGGGTTCCGGCGACGGCACGGTTGCAGTGGCGGGTCTGGTCGGGAAAGTCGGCTTGGTGGTGGATGCATAGTCGCGGAAAACCGGGCCGTTGGTGAGGCAGGCCTCTCCGTCCGCCAAATCCATGTTGATGGCATCGATCAGATCGAGCGAGGGTTCCTCGGTCTTGAAGATGGGCAGGATCGGGCCGGGTTGCTGGTTTCGCTCGTATTCCACGCCCTGCACCTCGACGAGGAGGGCTGCGCTGAAGGTTCCGCCGGGCATTTCCGTGGCCAGAAAATCCATGTCGTGCGCAACGCCGGGTTCGAGCGTGATCCAGTCGCCCGCCACGGCCTTGCCGTTCCCCAGCCAGTACTGGAAGGATTTTGCCGAGTGGGTCCGCCATTGGGGGGTGATGCGGGCGGCATAGTCGCTCCATCCCGTGCTCAGCACCAGCTTTCCGTCCACGGCAACCGCCATGAAGTCGTCGCCATAGCCCCAGAAACGGAAGGTGATGGCTTCATTATGCACCAGCTTTCCCTTGTAGTGCACCATCCACTGGTAGCCGATGGTTTCATATTCGCCAAAGGCCCACGCGGCGACCGCCGAGGGTACCGCCGTCATGATGAAGCTGGTGGCGTAGAGTTTCTTGGGTGCACGGTAGTAGCGTGCAAGCTCCGAGGCTTTCCAGCCGCTGCGTATGAACTCCTTTATATCCTGCGCAGCCTTGTCCAGGCTGTGGGGAATGTTCCGCCCGGAGCGGTCGCGCTTGAAGTCGTAGAAGGTGCCGACAAAGTCGTTGCCGATCGACTGCCCGCTGCCGAAAATAGTCACCTCTTCGAGATCGGGCATCATGTCGAACCCTTCGATGCCGCCACCGAGCCCTTCGCCCATGCCGGACATTTCCGGAAGCTGGATATCGGGCATGCTCGCGCGGTTCATTTTGGTGACGATGCGCGTGGTCGGCTTGGGCTTGGAGGTTTTCTTGATCTTCACCTTCGGCTTCTTGAGCTTCATCTTCGGCCGTTCGACCGCCTTGGGTGGCTCGAATTTCTTCTCCTCCTTCTTCACCACCGTAAAGACCACCAGCATGCCAGCCAGCAGGAAAAGCGCGACATGGATCGCGATGCTCAGCAGCACCGCACTGGGCATGCCCTTGGTTATCTTTTGGTTTTTATTGACCTTTTGCTTCATCTACTTCTTCGTCAGCGTCAAGAGAACCACATCGTTTTCACGCAGATCAAGCTGCTTGGTAAACATGCCGTCACGGCCAACTTTGATCTTCAGCGTTTCAACCGGAGAAGAGCCGTTGTTTTTCTGTGCCAGTTCGGCCACCTGCGCCAGGGTCGGCGCATCGGGTGATCCCATATCGCGGAAGTCGGCATAAACGTCGTTCACGCGATAGCCCACCTTGTAGACGTTCATCTCATACTTTCCTTTTTCCAGGTTGTCCAGCTTGATCGTAGCGGCACCCACGTCGGCGGCCGGAAGATCCTTCGTGAAGTAGCTCCTGTTGTGCTCTTCTCCCTGATTGACCGGTGTAAAGTTCCAGAGCAGAACCTGTACATCATCGCCTTCTTTTGTGACCCAGGAGTCGGCATCGGAACAGTTAAGCTCGGTGTCGCCCAAGTCATTGAAGAATTTATAGGCATAGAAGCTGGGCTTTTTCAGTCCCTGGAGGTTCAACAGGCCAAACCCGCCGTGGAACGGGAAATGGCCGGGGCCTGATTCCTCAAACACATCCGAGAAGACCCAGTAGCTCATGGAAGATGCGTCGCCCTCCACTCCCTTGACCTTCTGCAGGATGTAGGCGGGCATGTGGTAGGAGTCATGGATCGGATCGCGGGAGGAGTAGGATGCGCTCCACTCGGTATAGTGCAGTTCAGCTCCGGCATGCTTCGAAGCCTCGATCTGGCCGCGCACTTTCTTCACGTGTCTGATGATATCGTCGCGCTCGGTCTTCATGAACTTCTTGGAAACCCCGTCGCCATCCACCATGCCGGCAACGATGCCATACTCATGCGTGGTGAAAAAATCGATCGGCGTGACGTTTTTCTCGCAGTATTCAATCAGCTCGGGAACCCAGCGGCTTGCGGCCGTGGAAGGGCCTCCGGTGCGGTAATCCTTGCTCACGCTCTTCACCGCTCGTGCGGTCGCATCATACAGCTTGAAATATTCATCCCGGTCGCCGGTCCAGAAGAGCGGGCAGTTGGCCTCGTTCCAGCATTCGAAATACCAGGTGCCGACTTCCCCTTCTCCATAGCGGTCAGTCAGATGCTGCGTAAAGGCCGTAACCAGATGCGCCCAGTCATCATACGACTTCGGTGGCGTTACATTGGCGTTGTAGTTGAAGACCATGGTCTTGCCCAGTGTTCGCTCCACCTCGCTCGGCTTGTTGCTCGCCAGTTCATTCGGCATGAAGCTGATTTCAACAAACGGCTTCATGCCGATACTCAGGATATAGTCATAGACCTTGTCCACATACTGCCAGTTATAGCGCTTTTTATCCGGCCCACTGAAAATCCCCATACCTTCATGAAAGATGCCGTGAAAGCGGATATATTCAAAATCGCATGTATTTTTTACGATCTTAAGGTGTTGCTGCCAGTCGGCTCGCAATCCCAGCGGCGCATAGCCCGACCCGACGCACAGCTTGGGCATCTGCGTCATCGGCCCTTTTACATCGGAAACATCCGCCCTGATAATACGGGCTTCGGTTTCCTGTGCATGAAGCGGAACGGTTATCAAAGCGGCAAGACCAAGCGATGCCGTTAAGCTGAATAATGAATATTTCATATTTATCTCCGATTAGGGTAAAGGTTCATTTAACAGGGGAAGGCCTACCATACCTTCAGCACAACCTCGCCCTCGCCGGGATCGGCAAATGGACCGGGGGCCGGATTCTTCAAAGATCTCTTTTTACCGAAGTAGTCGGTGTCGACCTTGATCGGTGTGCCGTCGATGTTCTCGTAGGGCAGTCCGGTAACCAGCGGCTTGCCCAGCAGTTTGGAGGTAACCATCCGGGTGTCCAGCTCCTTCATGGAAGGTAGCGTCATGTGCAGGTAGACGCCGTCATCCTTCTCGACGCATTTGATCTGCGGGTCGAACTGCTTGTCCTCGATAAAATTCTCTTCGCCTTCATAGTGCCAGGGGCCGTTGAGGTAGACATTGCCGTCGGCAAACAACGGAAGGTTTACCCGCAGGTAGAGGGAGTGGTTGTGCTTCTGGTTCGGATGGCGTGAGAAAATGTTGTTGTAGATCCGCTCGTCGCCGCCCTCGATGTTTTTTATTCCAATAACCTCGGTGGAATGGGCCGGATGGTACGGCGTTGATCGGGTCAGCACCTTGGTCCGATGCCCGCGTCCCGCAACGAGGTTGTGTACATAGGCGCCGCCATCCGACCAGGTGTCGATTCCGCTTTGCGAGAGGAAAAGATTGTTGTCGACCAGATATGGCCCATGGTTCACTTCCGAGAAAAAATCGTGTCGATTATTATAGACCAGATTGCGCGAAACCCGTGTGCCCTGCGTCATCCAATCCAACCAAATTGCGCGATAGGAATTATGAATGCGGTTGCGCTCAATGACACAATCGATCGGAGCGTGAAACTTGATGGCAGCAACCTCAAAGCCAAAGAAGGGCTTGTTGTAGTGGATCGAATGGATGTGGTTTCCGGAAATCTTGCAGAAAATCGCGCCCAGGCTGCCGCAGATGCCGGCCTCGCCGCAGTTGGAGATGGTGTTGTTGCGGATGATGTGGGAACCAATGTTTTCCTTCGTCCAGTCGCCGCGCTTCAGAACCCTTCTGATGACCTCGTTATATCCATCGGCATTTTCGAGTCCGTTGTTGCCCGAGGCGCGGTCCTTGCCGAGCGTGATGCCGACGCATTTGGAGTCGCTGATAAT
>JBDLHZ010000234.1:0-4587 GCA_039715135.1 Verrucomicrobiota bacterium | reverse complement strand
AGTGATGATTTTAGATTGATGATTTTCGGAACTCCCGAATAGATAATTTGCGAATGCAAATAGCACCTCCGGTGCGGTTCATCGGCGTTGGCCTCTTTATTGAAAAAGCGTCGCAGACCCGAAAATCATCAATCATCAATCTAAAATCATCAATTACAAAACAATCATCAATATAAGGAGCTACGTAAATGAACCATCTATTGGACATGGTACACCACAATCCCGGCGAAGCGCCGTTCGAGACGGTCTTTTCAGATCCGTCCGTCCTGCGCGGATGCGGGTATACCGGGCAGGTACTTAAACACATCAACACCTCTGTCTCTTTTGCGGCGGCGGGTGATTTCTTTCCCGCCGGTTCCGAAGCACGCCGTTGGCTAGATGCAACCTCTGAGCGCATTGATGGCGAAATCCGCGCCGCCAAGTCTGCCGGACTCGCCGTTTTCTACCATCTCGACCTCATTCTTCTGCCTCAAAAACTGGTCGAGGCCTACCGCGATGAAATCTGCGATGCCGACGGCAGGATTTCCCTCGACCGTCCCAAGACGCTGGAGATCCACCGGATGCTTTTCGACGAACTCTTCGAGCGGTTCCCGCAGGTGGACGGGTTTGTCATCCGCATTGGCGAAACCTATTTGCACGATACGCCGTATCACACCGGCAATGGCGCGGTGGCTTGCCACACCTTTGGCCTGACGGACGAGGAAAAGGCCGGGTTTGTCAAGCTGATCGATTTCCTGCGCGAAGAGGTGTGCGTCCGCCACGGCCGCAAGGTCTTTTTCCGGACATGGGATTGCTTCCCCGACCGCTTCCACGCCAATCTGGACAACTACCTTGAGATCACCGACCGGATCGAGCCGCACGAAAACCTGCTCTTTTCCATAAAGCATACCCAGCTCGACTTTTGGCACTGGACGGAATTCAACCCCTGCCTGACGCAGGGGCGGCACCGGCAGATTGTCGAGGTGCAGTGCCAGCGCGAATACGAAGGGAAGGGGGCTTGGCCAAACTATGTCATGAAGCAGGTCATCGACGGCTATCCTGAAAACGATCCCGTCAGGGGGCTGCGGGACATTGCGGGGCATCCGCTCATCGATGGCATATGGACCTGGTCGCGCGGCGGCGGCTGGTACGGGCCGTACCTGCAAAGCGAATTCTGGCCGGAACTCAACGTGCGTGTCTTGGCGCGGTGGGCGCAGGATCCAACCCGCTCCGAAGAGGAGGTTTTCCTCGAAACCTGCCGCGAGGATTTCGGGTTTTCCGCCGAAGCGGCGGTGCAATTCCGCGAACTGGCGCTGATTGCGGCGGAGGCGACCTTCAAGGGGCGCTACTGCGCCGCCTTCGACCGCAACCGCAGTGCCGTTCCGTGGAGCAGTCGCTGGCCGTTGGAACCGACTTGCAACTGGATGCGCGACGACTGTCTCTGTGGCCTGCACCGGCTACAGGCCGTTTTCGACCGGCTCGTCGCCATCGGCGCCGTGGACGAGGCGCTGGAGGAAAAGCGCGAGGCCGTTGTGCTCTGGGAACGGGTCGCAGGGCTGGGGCGCACGATGGATTGGCCGAACCCGGAGCTGAAGCAAAAGGTTGCCAGCTCCATTGAGTATGGCCTTCGTCTCTTCCGGATGGCTGAATGCGGCTGGCGAGCCTTGCTTGGCAACGATCCGGAAGCGGCGGAGGAATATCGGTGCGCCAAGGCGGACTACGAAAAGGTCGCCGACCTGCCGTATGCCGCCACGCTGTTTGAAAGCAAGGAGTGGAGCCTTCCCGGCGAACCGGTTCCCTCCGGCCTCGACGAATCCGTCCGGCAAGGAGTTTTTAGATTTCAGATTGATAATTGATGATTGATGATTTATGGGTCTGCGACGCCTTTGTTAACTGAAAGAGGCCAATCGCGTGACCGCGTTGGCGCGGAACGCGACTCACGTGGCGCCGAATGCTTGCCCTGCGTAGCCTCTTGCCCTGCGTAGCCTCTCGACCTGCGAAGCCTTGGCGAAGCGGGTTGGCAAAGCGGGTTGGCGAAGCGGGGAGTTCCATAAATCATCAATCATCAATCATAAATCAGCAATGCTTTGAGACAAGGGGACTAATGGACAAGCCGGCAGAGGATTCAAGATATACCGTTGAGCGGAAGCCTTTGGTGCAAACGGAGGCGTCTCCGGCCGATATGCACCAGACGGAAGACGGGACGCTGTTCATTGATTTTGGCAAGGCCGCTTTCGGGACTGTGCTGATACCGTTCCCCAGCGGTTCTTGGCAAGGTTCGATCGTTGTACACCTCGGCGAGAAATTGACCTCCGATGGCCGAATCGACAGGAATCCGCCTGGCTCCATCCGCTATATCCGAATTGAACAGGCTCCCGGAAACGGGCATGGCGCTTCCCGTATCGTCATTCCCCCGGACGAGCGCAATACGGGATTGGCCTCCATCAAAATGCCGAAGCATATCGGCGAGGTGTTTCCGTTCCGCTATGTGGAGATCGAGAACGGCTCCGGAATCGATCCTTCGGCGGTTCGCCAGATAGGTGTCCACTATCCGTTTGATGATGGTGCATCCTTGTTCCACTCGTCCGACAGCGTGCTGAATGCCGTGTGGAACCTGTGCAAGTACAGCATAAAGGCCACCTCGTTCTGCGGGGTCTATGTGGATGGCGACCGGGAGCGCATCCCTTACGAGGCCGATGCCTATATAAACCAGCTTGGGCACTATTGCGTTGATCGTGAATACGCCCTTGCCCGCCATACCTGCGAATACCTGATTCAACATCCAACCTGGCCGACGGAGTGGCAGATGCATTCCGTAATGATGGCTTGGGCGGACTACATGCATACCGGGGAAACGAGATCCCTGGAAATGTTCTATGACGACCTTTGCACCAAGACCCTGGTCGATCTTGCCCGCGACGATGGGCTGATCAGCATAGAGTCGGAACGGTGTACAAGGGAATTCGAGGAACGGCTGCATCTTTATCATTCCCGCTATGTCTTCGACCACGGCCTGCGGGATCTCGTCGACTGGCCGCCGGGTTCGTTTGCGGAAGGTGGCCAGGGCGAGCGCGATGGCCATGAGATGAAGGCCGTCAATACCGTCGTGAATGCGTTCCATTACCGGGCGCTGGTACTGGTTTCGCGGATCGCCGGTGTTCTGGGTCGGTTCGCGGATCAGTCGCGCTTTGCGAAACGGGCGGACTTGGTCCATGCCGCGATCAACCGCCTGTTGTTCGACCCTGAACGAGGCGTGTATGTTGACGGGGAGGGATCCCGCCATGCTTCCCTTCACAGCAACATGTTCGCCTTGGCTTTCAGCCTTGTCCCCGAAGAGCGGCGCAAGCCGGTGGTTTCTTTTGTGAAGTCGCGCGGCATGGCCTGCAGCGTGTACGGAGCACAGTTTCTGTTGGAATCCCTGTATCTGAATGGGGAAGGCCGGTATGCACTTGGGTTGCTGACAGCGCGGCATGACCGTGGTTGGTGGAACATGATGCAGGTTGGCTCCTCCATGACGACGGAGGCATGGGATCTGAAGTACAAGGGCAACTTGGACTGGAACCATGCATGGGGGGCTGCGCCCGCCAATATCATTCCCCGTTTCCTGTTGGGTATTCGCCCGCTTGAACCCGGTTTCGGCAAGGTCTTGATCCAGCCGCAACCCGGTTCGCTGGAACGGGTCTCGGGCACCATCCCCACCATTCGAGGCTCCATCGGGGTTGCCTTGGAAAACGACGGGGAACACCGTTTTGCGTTGAAGGTGGACATTCCCGGCACCATGGCGGCAAAGGTGGGATTGCCGCACTATGATGGGAAGGCATCGACCCTTTTCGTGGATGGAAAGGAAGTGGATGCGGAGCCGGAGGGCGACTACTTGTTCCTGGACAACATCGACCCGGGAACCCATGTGTTCAAAAATTAAAAAGGAAAGCATCGGAAGTTGTCATGAAAGCCGGGAAAAACCAAAAAATCACCAAGGGGATGTCCAGTGCGGTATTGCTGAGCATCGCGATCCATGCCGTGCTCTTTTTCCTCGCCGGGATGCTGGTGGTCTTCACGGTGGTGAAGAAGAAGGAGATCGAGTTCGAGCCGCCCAAGGCGGTCGAGCGACCGAAGATGAAGCTCAAGAAGCCGAAGCCAAAGATCAAGAAAACCTCCAAGCCCAAGCAGGCCAAGCATATCCTGGCCAAGGTCAACCCCGTCAACATGCCGGAAATCCAGCTGCCGGAACTGTCCGGCATGGGCGGCGATGGCGGCCTTGGTGACGGTTTTGGCGGGGGCTTCGACACGCTGCCCGAAATCCAGTCGGAGGGTCTTTTTGGAGGGGGGGTAACTACCGGCAACGATTTGATGGGCACGTTTTATGATTTGAAACGCGACCGGAGTGGACGGAAAATACCCATGAGCCCCGAAGCGCAATATGAGTTGGTGGCAAAGTTTATTGAAAGGGGCTGGAAAACCTCGGTGTTGGCGCGCTACTACCACTCGCCCCAAAAACTCTATGCCACTGCTGTCATGATACCTCTTTCGCTCTCCTCGTTCGTTCCTTCCCAGTTTGGCGAGCCGGAAGCCCCGGGGTATTGCTGGGTGGTGCACTACAAGGGGAAA
>JBDLHZ010000233.1:0-4595 GCA_039715135.1 Verrucomicrobiota bacterium | reverse complement strand
ATAGAGAATGGCCGAAACCAGCGCGATGACGAGTGAATTCATACCTGTTTTCTAGCGGTTGCAGGAAGGGCGTGAAAGCTTTTTCCGGCTACTGCGGCCAAGTGACATCGATGGAATAGAAGCCGAAGGGCGCGCCGTTGCTTTCGGATGCGTTGTAGTTCAAGTTGCTGGAAACGTTGATCGTGTCGAGCAATGCCGGTGTTCCTGAAACGAGGTTGGTGCGGAACCAGACGCGGTAGGTGCGGCCGCTGCGGGCATTGAAGTATAGTTCGGCGGCGGTGTTGCCTCCATCCGGCGCGAAGGTGGCGGTATAGCCGAGGTGGTCGCCGGGGTTGTCGGGATGGGTCCCGCAAATCATTTCCGCGAGGTCGCTGTAGGCATCGCCATCGGCATTCAGGCCGCCTTCAATATCGGCAAATGGGTTGCGCCCCAAGGCATGCTCGGTGGCGTCCGGTGCGCCGTCGCCATCGGAATCCAGATCGAGGAAATTCGGGGTTCCGTCGCCATCAACATCGCCAATGCCTTCATCGCGGTCATCCATGCCGTCGCCGTCGGAATCGACAGAGGGGCCGGCGGGTAGCGAGGCCGGGGGGCGGTTTTCGGGCGGCTTGCGATCAAGCAGGTCGAAGACAAAGCCGCCGGGGTGCGAGACGCCTAGATATTCATACTCCTCCATGTTGATCGTCTGGGGCTGCTCTTGAAGCAGGAGCGCATTTCCGAGCTGTAGCCCCGAGGGGGCGTCGGTTCCGAGTTGGAGGTCGATATCGTTGAGCTGCAGCTGGCCGCGCAGGATGAAGCGATAGTTTTTCGCAACCGGACCTATCGCAAAGATCTGTTGCATATCGGGCAGCCCGAACCCTTCGTTGTCCACCGCGATGACGAGGTTTGCGGGAACCGCGTTTGAGGCAGAAAAGATAAGCTCGAACTGGCTGCCGAGCTTGAGCTTGCCGAGCGGGATTGTTAGTTCGCCGCTTGCCGGTACGGCGAGGGTTGCGGCAACGCCCATGTCGGAAACCTGCCACTGGCTGCGGAAGGGAACGGAATAGACCGAGCCTTCCCAGTCGCCGTTGGTGTCGAGGCTCTTGAGCAGGCCGATGGTTTGGGTGTCGGTTCCGAGATTGGCAATGTTGAATTGGCGGCCGTCAAAATCGCAGAGCCGCATCTGCGCGGTTCCGCCTGCGCTTCCCGTGCGCGGATTGTCGTGCTGGAAGAAGGTTGCGATGGAGTCGTGCTGCTGCTGGAAGGTGCTTGAATTTCCCAGATAGAGGTAGTGCGCCCAGTAGCAGCCGTTGGTGTTGAGGAAGTCCATCTGGTCGACGCTGTCTGCCGGAGAGCCTTCGATAAAGCTGTATTCGCCCATGCCCCATTGGCGGTAACCCATGCTCTTGGCGGCGGCAAAGATGCCTTTGGGTCGGGTATAGTTGATGCCGAAGCGCGTGAAGCCCAGGTTGATTCCGGCCGAGGCGCTATAGTCGACGGGGGTCAGCCGCCCGACTACATCGAGTTCCGCCGGGCCGGCGTTAAGGTCGAGGAAGGTATAGAGGTCGGGAATCTGGTGGCTGGTAATCGACTCCGGCGCAAAGCCTGCCGCCAGGGCGAGGGCATAGGATTCGGACAGCCGGTAGTTGAGGACGTGGCGGTTGAAGAGGATCCATTCCTTCCAGTAGGGGTTGTTGATGTCCCGGGCATCCCATGCAGCCCGTCCAACATCGCGTGGCGCGTCGAAGTGCGTCGTGAACGGTGTGCCGAAGAGGGCGTTGACATTGGCGAGGCTGCCGTATTTGCCGACGAGGTGGTCGCGGAACGCGATAATCATGAGCGGGTTGTAGTCGCCCTGCGAATCGCCCAGGTCGGGTACCTCCCATTCGTGGTTGGGTTCGACGGCGACAAAGTGTTCGGGGTTGCCGCGGAAGGCCGGTGCCAGCGCTTGGAGGAAGATGTGCAGCCCGTTTGTGAAATTGTTGTTCAGCGCCGGATCGTTCGGTCCGTAGGATTTGGAAAGGAACACAGAGGGTACGTCGCCGCCATAGTCTCCGTTGACCAGCGACTCGTTGAAGCGGGTAAGCATGTAGTAGTGCGGGAAGCCGGTGTCGCCATAGAGTGTCACTGGCGGATTGCCGTCGTACGCGTCGCCCGCAAAGGCCTTGAAGTTGCCCCAGGCGTAGTCTGGATCGACCGTCATGTATTCGCGATGGGTCGTGCAGGGTTCCCAGACGGATGGCGGTCCGGTGAGGTAGTCTGCGACTTCGGCCACGCGGTTTGCGTGGTCGACACGGAGATGGCGATATAGCATGTTCTTCGCATAGGAGCCGTCCGGAATGGTTCCGAAGTCGAAGCCGGGCGGTTGGTTATCCGCCATCCAGAACTTGTTTTCGCGCTCGCCAATATTGGCCGAGCCTTCCACCGCCGCCGTTCCGTCGCCGCTTGGCAGACGATAGTGGTCGACGTGGGAAAAGGTGCTTCCGGGACGGGAGCCGATGATGCGGCCGGAATCAAAAGCATCGGGGCCAAGATGGTCGGCCGCCTCCGCGCCGCCGAGATCGATGCTGCGCGTTACGCCGGTCGGATAGACCAGCACCGCCGCGCGGGTGGAAGGGCTATGAACCATTAGCCCATCGACCGATCCGGTCGGGAAGCGGCTCAGGCGGTAGTCGCCGCCGCTCAGGCCGCTCAACTCCACGCTGGCCACTTGCAATCCGTCGGTGCGGTAGAACACGGCGCGCAGCGGGCTTTGCGCCAGCACCGCCACCAGATCGTGGCCGACCCAGTCGACAAACCGCCCAGCCTCGATATCGAACGGCGGAGCATGTTCCGCTCCGAGTGTAAAGCTGTCCTGCAATCCGCCAAATTCATTGAAGAGGCGGACTTCGCGGAGGGTGGGATCGCTCGACGGAGCGGTTGCGATCTGCATGCCCGAACCATCAAAGTTGCCGACGGCGACATCGACCCCGCCGCGCACGGTGGGCGGGTAGGCAAGAAAACGCGCCTGATGTACCTGGTGCTCGTTGAGCACCACCACGAATGTATAGTTGTCCGGATGTGCGCCTTCGCCCGAAACCATGCGCGGGGCGAGCGGTACAGGACTGGTTATACCGCCTTCCGTCAGGGCTTCGAGATGGCTTGGTAGATCGAGAAACTCGTCGCTCACCACAATGCCGACCTCGCTCTGCCCATCCGATACCGGCGGCAACGCGCGGTTGCGCGAGGGTTCCGGCGGGATATCCGCCAGTGCATACAGCAGGTCGGCATCCGTATAATCCTGATAGCGGATCTCCATCTGGCCGACGGTGTAGCTTGCGCTGGCACCAATGTCTTTCTGTGCGTGCAGCAGCAACTTGGGTTTGCCGTCGCCACCGATGCCCAGCCCCTTGAAGCTGTCGTCGATCAACGGAACCCCATCGATAAACACATTGCCGCTTCGGTTTAGCCGGTCGATTTCGATGCGGATCTGTGCATCGCCGTTCTGGTTGAACGTTGTGTTGGTCAGCACGTTTCCGTTGCTATGGAGCGTTGCGTTTCCGTCCGGTTTCAGCTCCAACGCCAGCGGGGAGGCATCCAGCACATCGCCCGCCCGCCATGTGAAACCAATGCCCAGCGACGAATCGCCGCTCCACGTCCCGAAATCCACCGTTGCGGCCAGCTCGAAAATCTTTGTGTCGAGCACCTCGAACACGGGGCCGTCGTAGATGTTGCGCTGCTCTTCTTCGCTCAGATCAAAGGTCGCATCGCCAAGATCCAGATAGGGATCTAGTTCCGTGTTGGCGCCCGGTATGCCGAAATCCTCCGCCGCAACCTGGTAAAGTGTAATGCCCCGGCCCACGCCGTCCCCAAACGGGTCGATCCGCACGTCCCTCAGCGTGCCCGACCACTGGCTTGCGCCGCTCATCAATAGGTGGTAGTCAACCCGCCCACTTGGAGCCGGAAAGGTCATGAACCGCGCCTCGCCAAAACCGGGTGCCACCGACGTTCCGTAGAACACTTGGGTATTGCCACCGCCGTCATCAATCTCCATGTCGAAGCGCAGTGCACCATAGGTCGCCGTGTCGATGTTCAATGTGCTCACGTCCCACCAGTATAGATAGGGGTCGAAGTCGGTCGTAACGGCGCGCAAGGATCCCGGTGCGGACGCTTCCTGCACCATGTGATACAAAACAGGGTCGTCGCCGCCATTGAAATCGGCAATCACGATCGGTGCCGCCTCCAGCGACCCGCAAAGCGCTGCCCAGGCCGCAGCCACTACAAACCGCCATCTAAAACCCGACATGTCCGACTCCTCCAAATGACTTGCCATGGGACAAGCTGTAAACGTGTAGCATATGGAAGGCCAGATTGGAAGATGAATCTAGAAGGCAGTCTATCCGCAGCCAGGGGATAGCATGCGTTTGGTTGTGTATCCGGGCTAAAATAAAGGGTTTTGGAGCGGAACCGTGCACTCGAAACGGGTTTGCCCTTCGGAGGTGGCTTCGAACGTGGTTGTTGCATTGATGGAATCGGCGCGTTGCTGGATTAGCTTCATGCCAAGACCTTCGCTTGGGGTGCTCGGCAAGGGGTTTCCGTTGTTAACGACTTCGAGTGTACAGGTTTCTTCGGCCAGT
>JBDLHZ010000232.1:0-4659 GCA_039715135.1 Verrucomicrobiota bacterium | reverse complement strand
GACGAAGCTCTCGCTGCTTCAGAAGCGGCCGGTCTTGCGGTCCGCCGCTGGATCGAGCAGGAAAAGCTGGCCGCCTTTACAATGAATTTCGGCGATATTGCCGGTGCGCCGGGACTGCCGGTGGTTCCGTTTCTGGAAGCCTCCAAGGCGATGGCGCGCGGCATCGGGTACGGCGGCGAGGGCGATGTGCTGACTGCCGCATTTTGCGGCGCGCTGATGCAGGCGGCTCCGGAAACCACATTTACAGAAATGTTCTGTCCGGACTGGAAAGGCGATCGGATTTTCATGTCGCACATGGGAGAGATCAATGCGGATCTGACCGCCGGGAAGCCTGTGCTGCAGCAACAGCCTTATCCCTATTCGCCCGCCGGTGAACCGGTGATTGCCACCGGCTGCATGCAGCCCGGCAGAGCGTGGCTGTTGAGTCTGGCGCCCGGAGCAGAAGAAACTTATTCTCTGATTGCTGCCGAAGTAGAGGTCTGCGATACGAACGGAGAAGAAAAAATCAACAGCGGAATCCGCGGATGGATCAGACCGCAGATGCCGGTGAGCGACTTTCTGAAAAAATACAGTCTGGCGGGGGGCACGCATCATAAGGTGCTTTGCTATCACGCCGAACGCGAGCTGTTTGAAACATTCGCCGAAACAATGAACTGGAAATTTGTGGAAATCCGATGAAATCAATACCTTTACACCATGTGTGGGAATATACGGACGTCGACCGGGCCTTCTGGAATGAACATCTGGCCGACTGGCTGCCGCAGAAAATTTTTGATGCGCATACCCATGTGAATGAGCCGACGTTCCGGCGGGAAGAACCGACGGAGGCGTCGCGTCGCCAATATTGGGTGAGCGAGGTCAACGATCCGATCGGTGCGGCGGACGCGCAACGATGCTATGAAACGGTTTTCCCGGGACGGGATTTTTCCTGCCTGGCATTCGGCATGCCGGGGCTGGACTATGATATTGAGGGAAGCAATGCCGATCTGGACATGCAATGCATTCAGCGTGGCTGGAAGAGTCTGGCCGTGGTTCGTCCGCAATGGTCTGCGGAAAAGGTTTCCGAGCTGCTCGATCAGACGTCGGTGATCGGCATCAAGGTGTATTATGCACTTATCAGTGTAGATAAAACCACGCGCGACCGGCATATCGAAGCGAGCATTTTCGAGTTTCTTCCCCATCACCAATTGGAGGTGCTCAATGAGCGAAAATCATGGTTGACGCTTCATGTTCCGAAGGCGGATCGGTTGGGGCATCCCGACAACATTACCGAGGTGAAGAAGGTCAGGGAAATGTATCCCGACATCAAGCTGGTGATAGCCCATCTGGGTCGTTGCTACACGCTGGCGCATGCCAAAGAGGCTCTCCCGCTGCTGGCGAACGATCCAGGACTCTACTTTGACAACTCTGCGGTGTTCAACCCGGAGGTGCACCGCTATGCGCTGGAATTGCTGGGGCCGCAGCGCATTCTCTATGGAACGGATAATCCTATATTTTATATGCGCGGACGGCGGCAGTGGACCGAACGCGGCTACCGCAACCGCACCAGTTATCCGTTTTATTTCAACAAAGACCGCGAGCAACCGGAAATTGAAGCCGGTTATACGTTGTTTATGTATGAGGCCCTGCGTGCGATCAAGCAAGCGGCAGCGGATGCGGGCCTTTCAAGAGAAGATGTTGAAGATCTATTTCATGGAAACGCGGAACGTTTAATCAAGGAGACAAAGTAATGGGAATCAAAGTTGGAATATGTGGGACCGGGGCGTTTGCGGACAATTTTGTTCCGTTGTTCAAGGCGCATCCGGATGTGGAGAATGTCATCCTCTGCGATCTGGATGCGGAAAGGCTGAAGGAGAAGTGCGAAAAGTTCGGGATTGCCGAAAGCAGCCCTTCACTGGAAGATCTCTGCGAGCGCGATGTCGACGCGATCGCGATCTTCACCCAGAACGACCGCCACGCACCGCAGGCTGTGCAAGCCCTGAAGGCAGGCAAACACGTTTATTCGGCGGTGCCGTCGGCCATTTCGATGGAGGAGATCACCGAGCTGGTCAAGACGGTTGAAGAGACAAAGCAGATCTATATGATCGGCGAAACCGGCTACTACTATCCGTGGACCATTTTTTGCCGCGAGAAATTCCAAAAGGGCGAATTTGGCCAGATCGTCTACTCCGAGGGCGAGTATATGCATGATTATGCCCACGGCTTCTATGACTTGACGCAGTGGCGTTTTGGCGATAAGTGGGAGCAAATGTTTGGCATGCCGCCGCTGTATTATCCAACGCACTCGTTTAGTCTGGTCGTCTCGGTTACCGGTGCCCATGTGACGCATGTCTGCGGTATGGGTGTGGCAGACAACCGGGGGGAATCTCCGTGGCCGCCGAAGGACGAGCTCGAAGAACGCTACCGCAAAGACAACTTTTTCGCTCGCGAGGATAATATCTGGAAGAATCCGTTCAGTAACGAAAGCGTACTTGCCCGGATGTCAGATGGCAGTGTGGCCCGCTTCAACGAATTCCGGCGTGTTGGTCATCCCGGCTCCAACGGCATGAGCATGTACGGCACCGACGGGAGCTATGAACAGCAGAGCAAGGCCGATGGCGCCGGTTACAGCACCAAAGGGGCCGTCTGGGTAAATAAGCATCTCGACGAACGCCAGGATGTTACCGACCTGATAGCCTGCGAAGGCGTGAAGACAGAGGGCTTAATGAGCAAAATAACCGGCGCCGATGTTGCACACGAAGGAGCATCGAAAGTCCACGAACCATACCTGTCCAGATTACCGAAAGAGTATGTTGGCCTGCACAACGGCCATGCCGGATCCCACCAGTTCCTGATCGATGACTTCGTAAAAGCCTGTGTCAGCGGCAAGACACCGGTCAACAACGTATGGGATGCGGCCCGCTACCTGGTTCCGGGTCTCATCGCCCACGAATCGGCGATGAACGGCAGTCCATTAATGGAAGTGCCTGACTTCGGCGACCCAAAGCAGTTCTAAGATAACATTACACAGAAATAAGGATGCAAAAAATGGATGCCATAGATAAGAAATATTTTGAGAAGCGGGAACGGCTGTTAAATGCGATTCGTTATCAACCAGTCGATCGTCTGCCGTATAGCGGCGTAATGAACGGCACCGTTGATTCTCTCCAGAAAGCAGCCGGCGGCGCTGACTACTATGAGAACCCTAAAGAAGTTTATGCCGCTGCAATGAGGCACTGGGATGCAGATTGTGTTCTGCAATTTGTTCTTCCCGACAGACTGGATAGGAAAGTCGGTCCGAATGCCGAAGTAGATGTTCACAATGGCATAATGTCGGTGCTGTATCGCATGGTTGGCGAATGGATAAAGGAACATGGCAAATTCGAATCGGCGGAAGATATCCGTGATTTCTGCCTGACCGTTCCAGATGTTTCCGAGGCGCCGAAATATGTTGATGTTGACAACGTTCGGCAGCGGTATATCGAGTTGATCCAATGGGGCGATTTCCTGAAACCGGCCGTTTGGCTCCCTACCCCCAATATGCTCGTAGACTGGATGTGGTATACGAGTATGGGATATGAGAATTATCTCATGGCCCATCTGTTGTATCCTGAAGAACTGGAGCGGCTTTTCGCGTTTATGGCCGAAGAGAAGCATTTAAGCAATACGGTGGTTGCACGCACCATCATGGAAAACGACATGGTTCCGCTCGTGTACGGCGGCTCGGACATCTGCGGCAACGACGGACCTCTTGTTTCTCCGGAGACGCTGCGTCAGCTTTATTTCCCGCACCTGAAACGCGCAATATCTCCAATCGTTGAATCCGGCATTCATTGGCTGTGGCATTCTGACGGTGATATTATGCCGATCGTGCCGGATCTTATGGATTGCGGTATCGATGGGTTCCAGGGGTTTGAAGAAGACAAGGGGATGGATATGTACGCCTTGTCCGAAACGTCCTGTAAGAATGGAAAACTGCCGTTCCTGCATGGAAGCATCAATGTAACAACGACGATGTACCAGGGCGTAGGGGATGTTCGCAAGGATGTTAAAAGAATGGTTGATTTGTCTGATGGGCGCGGCGGCGGAATTATTCTGGGGACAAGTTCCAGTATCATGGACAACGTTTCGACGGAAAACATTTTTGCCATGTATGACGCTTTCGCCAATCAGGATAACTTGTAGATAAAGGAACATCGATGACATCGATGACATCGGAACATAATATACGCCAACGGTTCGAGGCGGCTCTTGCGGGGGAGACGATCACCCATCGGTTTATGCGGTCTACGACTGGTTCGCGCAGAACCGGCCGCAGGTGGATTGGGATATGCTCTTTGAGCAGGGTCTCGGGCAGATCAACCATGCCAGACTGGTCCGGCACGAACACCCGAACTTCGAGCGCATCGAAACAACCTCCGAACAGGATGGGGAAATTCGGCGTGATGTTCGGATTGTGACGGATCGCGGCGAATTGCATGAATGGTACCTCGGCGAATGGCAGCAGGAGCATCGCATCAAGACACCGGAAGACTACAAAATCATGGCTCGCGCGCTTGAAAGCGTAAAGGTTGTTGCGAACGACCAGCCGTTCCTGGAATCCGAGGCATCCCTCGGGAACCGTGGCATCACGGTTGGCGAACTGCAAGGGCTTGAACGCGGACGCACCCCGCTGATGGC
>JBDLHZ010000231.1:0-4663 GCA_039715135.1 Verrucomicrobiota bacterium | reverse complement strand
GCGGCGGCGACGTGGTAGGAAAGCAGTTGGAGGGCCACTGCCGTCGGAACAGGGGCGATGCATGGCGGACAATCCGGAATCACAATTACATCATCGAATCCATCGGCAACATCTTCATCGCCTTCGCTGACAACGGCGATGACCGGCGCTTTGCGCGCCTTGCATTCCTCGGCATTGCCCAGTGTCTTGTCCTTGCCGGGAATATTGTTCAGCAGCGCCACGACCGGCGTGTTTTCCTCCAGCAGGGCGATGGGTCCGTGCTTCAGTTCGGCGGCGTGGTAGCCTTCGGCGTGCACATAGCTGATCTCCTTCAGCTTGAGCGCACCCTCCAGTGCAACAGGGAAGAGATAGCCGCGCCCGATAAAGAAGGCGTTTTCGCATTGGGCATGTTTTTGCGCGACGGCCTTGATTGCCTCATTCTGCTCCAGCACCTTTTCCACCATTTCTGGAATCCGTTCGATCCAGCGGGAAAGCTTCTCGCCTTCGTGCCGGGGCAGGCGGCGGGTGCGCGCAATCTTCAGCGCCATCATCAGCATCACGGAAACCTGGCAGGTGAAGGCCTTGGTGGACGCCACCCCGATTTCGGGGCCGGCGTGCAGATAGACGCCGCGGCCGGTTTCGCGGGCAATGGTCGATCCAACCACATTGCAAAGCCCTGCGACGATGGCGCCTTTATGCTTGGCTTCGCGCACCGCGGCCAAGGTGTCGGCCGTCTCGCCCGACTGGCTGATGGCCAGCACCAGGTCGTGGGGGGTCACGATCGGGTTGCGGTAGCGGAACTCGGCGGCCTGCTCCACCTCGGCGGGAATGCCCGCCATTTCCTCGAAGGCATATTCCCCCACCATGCCGGCATGCATCGAGGTGCCGCAACCCACGACCAGCACACGGCCGATTTGCGCGGCATCGCGCGGTGAAAAATCGAGTCCGGAAAGGATGGCGGTACCCATGTCGAAATCGAGCCGGCCGCGGATGGCGTTGCGGATGGCATCGGGCTGCTCGAATATTTCCTTGAGCATGAAGTGGGCATATTCACCCTTCTCGGCCGCACCCTCGTCCCATTCCATGGCCATTACTTCGCGGTTGACCGGGGCATGCTGCAGGTCGAACATTTGCACACCCTTTTCGGTAATCACGGCCATGTCGAAATCTTCGAGATAGATCGCATCGCGCGTGTGCGGAATGATGGCCGAGGCATCGCTGGCAATCACCGTTTCGTCCTTGCCCAGGCCAATCACGATCGGGCTGCCGCAACGCGCGGCCACCAGCTTGCCCGGCTCGTGGTCGCTCATCACCACAATGCCATAGGTTCCCTTGACCTTCTTAAGCGCCTCGCTGACGGCCGACTCAAGGTTATCCTTGTAGCAATAGGCGATCAGCTGGACGAGCACCTCGGAATCGGTATCCGAAACACACTGTATGCCCTGCTGCGCCAAACCCGCCTTGATCTGCTTATAGTTTTCAATAATCCCGTTGTGCACCATTACGAAATGGCCGGAGGCATCGAGATGCGGGTGCGCATTGACTTCGTTCGGCGGCCCGTGCGTCGCCCAGCGGGTATGGCCAATGCCCTGGGTGGATTCATGAAGTACATTCAGGTCGGACGCATCGACCCGTTCGCGCAAATCCTTGATCTTGCCCGGATTCTTGACCACACCGATCTGGCCACCATGCAAACAGGCCACGCCGGCCGAGTCGTAGCCCCGGTATTCCAGCCGGCGAAGTCCATCCACCAGGATTTCCGAAGCATTCCGTTTTCCAAAATATCCTACGATTCCACACATGGTATGAACTCCTGATTCGTGATTCGTGATTCGTGATTCGTGAAAGCCCAACGCCATCCGTCAGACAAGCAAATCATTCTGCCACTAAATTATTCTGCCGATCCAAGCAGGCTTCCGCCCTCGGTCGATCAGCCTTTCACGGCTGAAACCTTCCTGGTTTCGCTAAAATGTAGAGAACATCCAACATTGGATATTCGGTTGTGCGGCGCCTAATCCCCTGCCGCCATGGGATGCTTCATGCGATGCTCCAGCGCATCGGAAGGGAACTCGGCCTCCACCAGGGTTCCCAGCATTTCCATCAAGACACCGACGCGCTCCTGCGCAGGCATCAGCTTGATCACTTTCACTTTAAGACCGCGCATCGACCCTTCCAGAATCGTGGTCTCCTCGCCGACCTCCAGCGGGGCAACGGCATCGACCACGCTCTCGCTGTCCAAATCCTCGCGCAACGACTCGACCACCGAATCCGGCACAGGCACGATGAGTCCGTCGAACATCGGAATATTGAGTATGCCGGGGGCATAGGAAACCGCGCGCTTCATTTCGAACAGATCGAAGCGGGCAAACAGATAGCCCGGGAACATGGCTTCCTGGAACCAGACCGGCCCGCGCACCGTCTTGCGCTGGAAGCGGATCTGCGGGCAAAACACCTCCAACCCGTGGAGCGATGCCAGGCTCCCGGCGGCCATCCGCTCCTTCTTGGGCTTCGAACGCACGCAGTACCAGTGCTCGCCCGTCTTGAATTGTGGTGTGGATTCCATGAGATCAGCCACCAATCAGTTTCAGGATGAGCGGAAGCGCCTTCCCCGCCCGTTTCTGCCAGTTCTCCAGCAAGTCGATTTTTTCCTCAAGCGTTTCCCGATCCTCGTTACCATGCCTCTCCATCAACTCCCGGATTCGCTCGATCCGCTCCTTGCCGCTATCGACGTGGGGCCGGATCTGCTCGCTTGCAAACCCGGAAGCGATTTTGCGGAGCGAGGTTTCGGCCACATAGTAGTCCTTGCGGTCGCCGGGAATGTAGACCGTGCGGATCGCCCCGAACGAGCGCAGGATTTTCAGCCCCTGGCTGGTCGATCCCTTGCTGATATCCAGCCGGATGCGGCAGTCGTCGAGACAGAGCGGGTCGGATGAAACGAAGAGCAATCCATAGATTTCCCCCACCGAACGCGGCAGGTTCAACACGTCGGCCATCCGGACAAACAGCTCGATGACCTCCCGTTCAAGCTCGCTCAATCCGTTGACCATTGATGGTGCTCCATTCATGATGTTCAATTTATACTGAACAAACTGTGCCAATGCAACCTTTTTTTCTGCAAACCGCCACAATCTTTCACTTTTCCGCTTATTTCACCGGAAAAATGAGATGGTGCTATTAGAAAAAAGCGTGCCACAAATATCCAGACCATGCCCCAAGATGCAATTAAAATCAAACAGGCGGCCAAAAGGGGAAGGCAATGGTTGGCAAAAACAGGTGTAGTGCGTGCTTCCCGTCTGCGGGAGCGCGCAACCGGCTCCATAAGAATGGAAGCCGGTACCACACCAATTTGGTTGCGGCTGTGCCGCGCCAGGAAATCTGTGGATAGAAATTGGCGGAGAGAGAGGGATTGCTACGCCTTTGGCTTGCCCTTCGGGGCTTTCGCAAACTCAAGCCTCGCTCGCAGACTCGCGTCAAACCCCCTCGGGGGTTCTCATCCCTTTCATAAAAATGGCGGAGAGAGAGGGATTCGAACCCCCGGAGGCTTGCGCCTCACCGGTTTTCAAGACCGGAGCCATAAACCACTCGACCATCTCTCCATAAATCAAATCTAGTTTACTGAAAGAACAGTTCGGTTTTTCGCGTGACCCCGCACGGCGGGGAACGCGACCACGTTTTCCGCCTTGCGGAATCACGTGGCAAGACCGGAGCCTTAAACCACTCGACCATCCCTCCATAAATTTTCTTTGAGCCAACGGCGACCCCAACCCGACTTGAGGTATCGTTCTCTCTTTTCTGCGGCATTTCTGTCGGAGTGTTCCTCCAGAAAAATCCTCTCCCACGACCGATAGGCCTTGGTGGATTTGACCCTGCCTGCATTGTGCGATTTCAACCGCTCATCAGGCTTAGCACTACTTCCCACGTAAAGTCGGTCGTGTTCAATGCTATGAAGTACATAAACATAGTACATTTCAATACCCTCCCGGTTTTTCGCGTGACCCCGCACGGCGGGGAACGCGACCACGTTTTCCGCCTTGCGGAATCACGTGGCAAGACCGGAGCCATAAACCACTCGACCATCTCTCCTTGCGGAAGAACGCGAAATGTATAGATTACCCGCAAAGCAACGCAAGTATAAATGACGAATTGCCATCAACCCTCAACCATTCGCTGCCCGGGCTTCTTTAGTGACGTGGCATGGGCATCCTGCCCATGAACACGGGCAGGATGCCCGTGCTACAGACATGCACGCCACCCCCCCCATTGAAAACAACATGAAACCCTCCCTATTATTGATAACCGGCTGGGCGCACGGGAAAGAGGCCGTGCAGCCGCTGGCGGATGTGCTCATAGCGAATTACGACGTCCAGATTCTAACGGGTGCACAGGTGCTCAACGATCGATCAATCCCCTCGGTCGACCATATCATTACCGGCTCGATGGGTGGATTGCTGGCGATGGAACTGTTACCCGCCAGTTGCAAAAAACTGGTGCTGGTTTCATCCACTGCCAAATTCTGCACAGACGAGGACTATCCCTGCGGCACGCCCGAAAAAATCCTGACCCGCATGATCCGCCAGCTCAAGCGCGACCCCGACGCCGTGCTGGAGGAGTTTTTCAAGAATGTCCACCACCCGGAGATGTACCACACTTGCGCAAGTGTGGTAGAGCCGCTGGATTCATTGGT